>JANLSD010000309.1:0-22040 GCA_031362245.1 Acaryochloridaceae cyanobacterium OTE_25_metabat_464
GTGTCAGGATAGCGGGCGATGAGGGGCGCAGCTTGGGTTTGACCTGTCCCAAAGCGTCCACCTCTGAGGGTACTGATTGGGTAAGCAATGGTTTGACCCGCTGGCGGTAGGTTCAGAACTGTTTGCCCTTGATCGGTCAGCGTTGCCTTCCACCCAGATCCGTTCTGAACGCCAGCAACCCGCCCATAGATTAGATTTCCAGGTTGATTGGGTGGGGTCGGTGTTTTATCCCTTGGCCCCGCAAGACCGCTGGTGTTGAGCAACGTCTGCCATTCGGCTAGAGTGGGCGATCGCTCTTTCCCATCCTTCATCTGCGGTGCATACATCGCCAGATCTGCCACATATACAGGGCCACTACTGTTCAGTCGCATAAAGGTGGAGCGCCCATTGAGATTACGGTCTAAGCCTTTCACGGGGATGGGATGGTTCAGGAGAAGGCGATCGCCCCCCGCTGGAATCACCATCGTTGCAGGGAAATCAGTCTGGCGCTGCCCCCGCAAGACGCTATCGACAGCACGGATACCAGGGCCAGAAAAAATAGCCCCCGTGGGGTTTTCCAACATTTGAGGCTTCGTTGCAAAGGGCGCATCTGGATTGAGCAGATAGCTCGCCGCCGCTGGAATGGAGAGGGTGACGGAACTACGGCCTGGATTATGCACCAAAATCCCTAGATAAAGGGTGCGAAGATCTTTGGGGTTAATGGAGAAGTGATGGGTAAAGAGCGTGAAAGGCCCATTAAAGGCGTAGTTGAGGTGAGCCGTGGGGACGGTTTTACCTTCGGGCACAAAGGTGGACAGCAAGATCCCTGGGGTTTTCACCCATTCAGGACTATTGCTATTAAACATAGGCACGTCATCCAGTTGACCTGGAAGGGGTCTGACTTGGGCGAGTTCAAAGCGATCGGGCGTAGGGATGACGGAGATGTTGGGGCCTGAGTCCGCGCAGCTTGAGGAAATGGGAAGAATGCATAACAAAATGGTCATACCCGCTAAGGGGTGGAGCACGCTGACTGATTCAATCATGGTCACTATCCAGGCTAAAGGAAAAAGATAATCCTTACTTGATCGCGGATTGGGAGGCGATTTCTCTCCCTCAGCTATCCTATAGATAAAGCCATCCATCTTAATTGACCTATGGTTGCCTTATCTGATCGAATTTTCATGACCGCAGCGGAATATCTCGACTGGGAACCGACCCAAGAAGAGCGCTACGAATATTGGGATGGAGAAGTGGTTGCCATGTCAGGTGCAACCCGAAACCATAACCGCGTTTCAGCAAATTGCTTTAGGCTTTTAGATGATGCCTTGGTAGATCGTCCCTGCGAAGCCTACATCGTGGATGTCAAAGTTCAGGTCGCACCTGGGCAAAAATACTTTTACCCAGATGTTGTTGTGACCTGCGATCAACGGGATAAAGACCCCCGATTTGTCCAGTTTCCCTGCTTGATTGTTGAAATGCTATCGCCTTCCACCGAGTCCCTTGATCGCGGGATTAAGTTTGCTCAATACCGCAAATTTACGGCACTGCAAGAGTACGTCTTAGTCCAAGTGGATCAACCATTTGTCGAGGTGTTTCGCCGCAACGCACAGGGGCAATGGGTGCTATCGGAATATACCCTAGAGAATCGGTTCTGCTTTGAGTCGCTGAATGTGGAGATTGCGATCGCCGATCTGTACCAACAAGTGACGTTTGAAAGCGAAACTTCAAAGTAGCGCATATCCAAGGGCAATCTTTTTTTGTGAGAAGATGAAGCATCATTTAGAGTGCTTTTATTCAAGTGTCTCTAGCCAGACTCATTGCGCCCCAGGTCTAAGGCATCCCCTCTTACCACAGCCATAATCCATGCCCAACCATCTCAACAATAACGATCGCGTCCAAGTGCTGAGTGAAGCACTGCCCTACATTCAATCCTTTGCGGGTAAAACCATCGTGGTGAAGTACGGTGGGGCCGCCATGAAAGACAGCGCCCTCAAGGCCCAAGTCATTAGCGATATTGTCTTTATGGCCTGTGTGGGAATTCGTCCCGTCGTGGTTCATGGGGGGGGGCCGGAGATTAACACATGGCTCAGCAAGCTGGGAATTGAGCCTCAGTTTATCAACGGCTTGCGTGTGACTGACGCAGACACGATGGATGTCGTAGAAATGGTATTGGTGGGTCGTGTTAATAAAGAATTGGTTTCATTAATTAATCAGGCGGGTGGTTCTGCGGTAGGGGTATGTGGCAAAGATGCCAATCTAATCCTGGCCCGTCCCCAGGGTTCTGAAGAAATGGGATTTGTGGGGGAAGTGACCAGCATTAATGAAGACCTCATTTCAACGCTGGTCAACAATGGCTATATCCCCGTCGTGTCTACGGTTGCAACGGATGAAAAAGGACAGGCTTACAACATTAATGCTGATACGGTTGCGGGGGAAATTGCAGCAGCCCTCGGTGCTGAGAAGCTTATTTTGCTGACGGATACGCCTGGGATTATGCAAGATTTCCATGACCCCACATCCCTCATTCCCCAGATGGATATTACCCAGGCCCGTGAATTGGTGAAGTCTGGTGTGGTGTCGGGGGGGATGATTCCGAAGGTGAGCTGCTGTGTGCGATCGCTGGCCCAAGGCGTTAGAGCCGCCCACGTCATTGATGGTCGTGTGCCCCATGCCCTGCTCTTAGAAATCTTTACCGATGCAGGGATTGGCTCCATGATCATGGGTTCTTTCGCCTACAATAACCGGAATCCATCGACCTTTTACCCGCTCGCCTAAGGTAGAATTTCAGCGCTGAGCGTCGCATCCAGCCTTGGCGCTTCGGACTGTACCTGCTGCTTCAGCCAGTTTGAAAAGAGTTCCGTGAGAATCTGGGATCTCAGCCTTTCATCCAATACGGGAGCCAGAATGGCTTCCACCCACACCAAATAAACCTGCTTTCCAACGGCGATCGGTTTGAGGACCTGCGGTGGTTTAGCCGCAAACACGGGCGCAGAGAGTTCTGGCTTCAGATCTTTGCGCGTCACCAAACCTCGGTATCCGCCCCTGCGTCTCATTTCTGGGTCTTGAACGTATTGCTGTGCAATCTCAGTAAAGGTGGTCTCTTGTTCCTGAAGGGCGTAAAACAACTCCATCGCTAAATCTGAATTGCTTAGAACGACTTCGTATAGGGCAATTTGCGTATAGTCTAGCTGCCGCTCTATAAAGAATGGCTCCACCTGGCTGGCAAACAGATGCTCGGCGAGTTTGGCGGAGAGCACTGTATGGTGAACCAGTATTTCCAGGTCATCGAGGGATAGGGCATGGCGTTTGAGCCATTTTAAGGTTTCTTGAGCTGTCACCAGGTTATTTTTTAAGCGGAAGCTATCGGCAGCCTTCTGAATTTCGATGGTTTCTACCTGAAGGTTCAACGCCTGAGCTTTTTGGGCCACTATTTTTCGTTCTGTAATGGCGTTGATGAGGGCAGGGATTTGACACGATAATTTGACCTGCTGAAGGATTTCGTCCTGAGAAATGGGCGGTATCTTGGGCATTCGGCTGTCTAAAGACATTAAGCGTAGAAAGTCATCCTAATCTAAGACTGGGGCAATAGATAGCGCATCTAGAGCGCGAGTCCGCCTTTTTTGAGTTTTCTAAACGGATCCAAAAACAGATCGATCACTCGTCGCTGCCTGACAATGACATCTGCGGTGGCAGTCTGGCCTGCTTTCAGGGCGATCGCCTTGCCTTGGGCCTCAATAAAAGGCCGATCTAGCTCAATCTCTACCTCAAAACTGCTGGTGGCATTCCCTGGCGTGCCAGCAGTGGGAGAACCCGTGGGTGCAGGCAGGCTAGAGGTGGGTGAAATCCAGCTAATGCGGCCCGACAGTATACCGTAATCTTGAAACGGATAGGCATCGAACTTAACCTTGGCGGGCAACCCTACTTTGAGAAACCCCGTTTGTCGATTGTCCATCCGTGCCCTTAGCACCAGTCGAGCCGTCTTGGGCGCAATTTGGGCAATGGTCTGACCGGGCTGCACCACCGCACCGGGATGCTGAATCAGTAACTGGAACAGGGTGCCGCTGGCAGGGGCATAGAGCACACGCTGCGCCCGCTGATATTGGAGCGACTTAATTAAATTTTTGGTTTGGCCCGCTTCAGATTGGGCATCAATAATCTGAGACTGAAGTTCTTTCACCTGCTTGGTTTTGTCGCTAATGCTCAGTTCCCCATCCCGCTGAATGCGCTGGAACTCTCGGCGCTGCTTTTGCACCTCGGCTTCGGCCTGCTGGATATCGGTCTGGGCTTTTTGGTACTGCTGATTGTTCTGGATCATGATGCGCTCCGCGTCTTCCACCTGCGATCGCGCAATGGCCCCCTGCTCACTCAGCTTGCCCAGTTGTGCCACCCTGGCTTGGTCTTTCGCCTGGATATCCTGAATCAGTCCCAAAGACCCTTGAAACGCGCTTTGCTGTTTTTGGGCCTTATCAATGGTGGCCTGTTGACTGGCAATTTGAGCCTGAACCTGTAACCTTGCGGTACTCAGGCTGCCCTCTAGCTGCGCTTTAATGGTTGTAAGCTGCGTTTGCCGATTTAGTAAGCCTTCTAATTTGGCCTGAGCCTGGAGTAGATCGGCATTGACCACATCAGACTGTAGTTCCATTAAGGGCTGTCCCTGCTGGATCGCCTGTCCCTCCTTCACTTGAATGCCAGAAACAGTCCCCGCCACGGGGGCATCTAACCGAATCGTATTGCCCTTGGGTTCTAGGCGGCCCTGAGCTGTTCCCACCTCATCTACTTGGGCCAAGGCCGCCCAAGGCAGCACCACAACGGTAAACGCCAGCATGAGGTAGAGAATGCCGCGAGACCAGAGTTTTGGCAAAGTATTGATGGCTTCTTGGGTGGCGACTGACCAGTCCAGACCCAGGGGTTGTGGTTCTAGGAGTTCGGAACTCTGCGCGGGGAGGGGGCTTAGGGCTGGAGTGACGGGGAAAATGGCTTCTGGGGTGGGCGTACCCGCAACGGGGTATGGATATTCTTCAAGCTTTTCAAACAGCCCTGGCCCAAGCTGGAGATACCCGAGCTGCACAAACCGAATGGCGTGGGCTAACTCTTCTGCGGGCGTATTTTTTAAGAGATAGCCCTTGGCTCCGGCCTGGAGTGAATCTCGAATGTAGTTTTCATCGTCGTGGATGCTGATCACCAGCACTTTGGTCTGAGGGTACTGCTGGCTGATGGTACGCGTGATCTCTAACCCGTTCATCCCTGGCATTTCGATGTCCACTAGGGCAATATCGGGGTGAAGCTGCTGAATTTGGGCGATCGCCTCCGAGCCGCTATTGGCCGTCCCTATAATTTCAAAATCTGCTATGGAGGACAGAGAATACTGAAGCATTTTGCGCACAAAGTTCTGATCGTCCACAATCAAGATGCGGATGGGTTGAGACGCAGGCGTTACAGCAGAGGCAGCAGCATTAACAGGGGGAGCAACCGGGTCGAAAAACTCGCGATCCATATCTATAAAATAATCCACGGATTAAACAGCGGCGGTAAACTGCTGTTGATTTAGATAAAAATACTGCCCTCGGCGGGCCATCAGCTCTTCGTGAGTGCCTTGCTCAATCAAAATCCCACGATCTAATACCAGAATAAGGTCGGCATTACGAATCGTCGAGAGCCGATGAGCAATTACGAGGGTGGTTCGGTTTTTTAGGATGGTGTTGAGGTTGGTTTGAATAATGTGCTCAGATTCGGTATCCAGGCTGCTGGTGGCCTCGTCTAAAATCAGCAGGCGCGGGTTGCCCAGCAGGGCACGGGCGATCGCCAGTCGCTGCCGCTGCCCCCCAGAAATCATGCCGCCGCCTTCGCCAATGGGGGTTTCGTACTTGAGGGGCAGCTCATTAATAAACAAATCGGCTCCGGCCTGTCGCGCCGCTTCGCGAATGTCTTCTGAGGTGGCACTGGGGTACGCAAGGCTAATATTGTCGCGGATGGTGCCCCCAAACAAAAAGGTTTCTTGGTCCACAACGCCAATCTGCCGACGTAGGGACGCCTTTGAGATTCCATTCACGTCTTGACCATCAACGAGGATCCGACCGCTGACAACGGGATATAGCCCCAATAGCAGCTTTGATAAGGTCGTTTTGCCAGACCCACTGCGTCCAACGATCGCCACGGTTTGTCCCGGCAGCACCTCAAAGGAGATGTTTTCCAGGGTGTTGCGATCGCTCTCCACGTTATAGCGAAACGTCACCTGCTGAAACACAATGTGGCCCCGTATTGGCGGCAGGGCAGGCATCCGTAATGCATGCTCATCTTCTTCGGGGGGCGTGTTGAGCACGTCATTGAGACGCTCTACTGCAATCACAACCTCCTGGAAATCGTTCCACAGGGCAATCAGCCGTTCAAAGGGGCTAAAGACGCTACCCAGCAGCATATTGAACGCAAAAAGCTGACCAATGCTGAGCTGGTCGTTGATCACCTGCCAGACGCCAAACAAAAAGATCAGCCGTGTCCCCGTATTTTCAAGGACATCGTTCACCAAGGTCAGCCGTTCCCGCAGCAGTTGCCCAGAAAAGTTCGTCTTAATGGATTCATTAAACAGCTCCTCCCAGCGCCAGCGCACCAGCCGCTCAATGCCCAGAGATTTAATGGTTGTAACGCCCGTCAATGCCTCAATCAGATAGCTGCCTTCCTTGGTTTTAGCGTTAAAAATCTCGCGAGACACCCGCTTCAAAAACGGGGTTGTAATCAGCGTGACGATAGCCAAAATGGGAAAGAGAATTGCCGCTGTTAACGCCAAAGGCCAGCTATACCAAAACATCAGCCCAAAGTAGACAAACACCATGAGCAGGTCAATCAGGGTGAGTACCGCGTCGCTGGACAAAAACCTGCGAATGGTACGGTTTTCGCTGATGCGGGAGGTAATGTCCCCGACATAACGGGTGTCAAAGTAGCGTTGGGGCAGCCGAAAGGCATGGGCAATAAACCCCACCGCCAGAGATAAATCGACGCGATTGGCGGTATGAAACAGGAGATACCGCCTTAGACTCCGCATGAGAAGCCCAAATAGCGTAAAAATTAACAGTCCTGTCCCCGCTGCAAAAAACGTGGAGGTACTGCGCTCCACCACCACCCGATCTAGCAAAATCTGGGTAAAAATGGGCGTACACAGCCCAAAGACCTGAATTAGCAGTGACGCCAGCAATACCTCTACAAAGACCCATCTATAGGGCTTGAGCAGATCTATAAATCGCCATAGGTCAGACTGGGCCTCGGGGGCGTGCTTGAAGGCTTGAGTGGGCTGAAGCAGTAGGGTATAGCCCGTCCAGCCCTGTTGAAACTGTGCCCGCGAAAACTTGCGCCGTCCAAAGGCTGGATCCGAGACCGTCACGCTTCTGCGGCTAACGGCATAGACCACAACGTAGTGGTTTCCCTCCCAGTGGGCGATCGCCGGAAGCGGCTGCTTGGCCAAACTATCCAAACTGCCTTTCACGGGCCGTGTTGAAAATCCAATGGCTTCTGCCGCTGTCACAAGTCCCAACAGTGAAGCTCCATCGCGATCCACATTGGCTAAAGGCCGGATCTGATGGATGCTAAACTGCTTGCCCCAGTAACGACCAATCATCACCAAACAGGCAACGCCGCAGTCTGACCGACTCTGCTGTTTTACAAACGGGAAGCGCTGGGTGATTTGCTGCCACCAATGCCCTAACTTCACCACTGGACTAGGGAAATAAACCTTAGGAGCCTGATCTTGACGCAGAGGCTGAAGGGATGCTGAAGAGGAAAAGCCGTTAGAAGGGGCGATCGCAGCGGAATTTGTGACGGGAATCGAAGGGGGCGGGAGCGGCTGTCTTTGTTTTTGAGCTGTAGAGGGTTGGCGATCGCGGATTTGCTCAAGATCTTTGAGGGGCAGCCGATAGAGTTCTGTGGGTTGGGCTACCTGCCATCGCCCCGAACATTCATCGGTACTGTGCAAACTCCCGCCCTGGAGCCGCTGACCAGACGGCCCGACCACCTCACCTTGGCGAATCAGCCAAAGCTGAGGAGAAGATGCCAAGGCCGTTACGCTAGCCCCAGGCGTTAGGGCTTCGCGCTGGAGAGGAAAGAGCAAGTCCCAAAGCTGCGATCGCGACAAATCTAGAAACAGCTCATGCTGGGCAAATAACAGCAGCAGATCTCGACGGAGCGCCTGCTCGAAAAGCCGTTCGCGAATTTGTGGATACTGCGTAAACAGCCACTGCAAACAATCCTGGTTCAGATATCCCAGTTGTGCCCCTTGAGCAGCCCTCACCCCGTAAGGTCGTAGGCTTAGCGTTGGAAATAAAGAAACGTCGCCCAAAGCGGTGCCGCTGGTCAGAGAAATGACTAAGTTTCCTTCCCCATCAATGAGACGAACCCTCCCTGCTAGGATAATGTAAAGCCCTGTCGGAGCTGTAGATCTTTCCCAGAGAAACTGTCCAGCAGTTGGCTCCCCAAAGCTCATCGATTTCAGGCAAAGTGCCAGGTCTTTTGCAGAAAGCGTTTCACCGAAGGCTTCACTAATTTTCGAACTAAAGTCTTGCACTGACACAAATGCTTCTGAGCCTCAACCTCTACGTCTTTCAATGAACGGCCAGTTAAACTCTGGAACCGCCGATGGGTTGAGATCCTGGATCAAAATCTGTGTCGGTCGATGGGTTTCCCCGTCCTGCTCAGGGGGCGTGTTTGAAGGGCGTGTGGATAGGCCCATTTGCTGGAGCAGGCGGTTGATATGGCGATCGCTCACCTCAATGTCCAACTCTTTGGCTAGATGACACCTCAACCAAGCTGCCGTCCACCGCTTAAACGGATAGCCATACGCCTGAGGACTTTGCCGTACCAGGTTTCTCAAATAGGCTACATACTCATCTGTGATGACTTTAGGCCGTCCAATCGGCTGCATCTCCCGGGCCAAGGTCTTTGCTGACTTTTTTTGGCGTTTCACTTGAGCAAATCTCCTTTCAATAGCCCTACGCCCCCTTATTTCAGATATGGCTATCTTAACTGTCTCTTAGGGTTTCAGCTATGGCCATACTTCAGCGACTTTGTGTACATACAGCTATTTCTGAGGTAAGACGCACAATTGTCCGCAACAAATTATCGCAGAGCATCACAGTCTGTAACATTTCTAAGCCTACGGAAAACAGCTTAGAAAGAATGAGCATCGAAGCCTGAATCATTGTTGAGCGTTGAATAGACGTTAGACTCTAATCCTTATGTCCGAGTTTATGTCCAAAAAAGAGTCTTAAAAGACTTGATAGATTTTAGTTAAGTGAATAACATACAGCATAAGTTCATAAAAATAATTCTATTTTCAAGCTAAAAATAGAATTATTGACTTACAAAGGAGAATGATCATGGCTAATATTTCTATCGTTGATTTACAGGTCGCAGGTTCAGGCTTATTTTCAGATTCTGAAAGTTTTATCAATTCAATGCAAAACTTATCAGAAAATGAATTAAAGAAAACCGTTGGCGGCGGTGGCAGTAAAAAGTGCTACGGTAGCGGCGGCAGCAAGAAAGGCAGCAAGAAGGGCAGCAAGAAGGGCAGCGGCGGCAGCGGCGGCTGCGGTTACTACTACTGCCACTAGCCCTGTCTGGCAAAACTAAAGAGAATCAGTAGAGGATTTATTCTTGAAATCCTCTACTGATTTTTTAAATGGCACTTCTTAATTAAACCAATCTAAAATTTTATTGACTATGGCTAAAATTCTAATCTCTGACTTACGGCCTATCGGTTCAGGTTTGTTTTCAGATTCTGAAAGCTTTATTGATTCAATGCAAGATCTATCAGAAAACGAACTGAAGATGACCTTTGGTGGCAAGCATGGCGGATCTAAGCATAAATCGAAATCAAAGAGCTACAGCTATGGTGGCGGCTGTCCCTGTCCCTGCCCCGGTGGCGGCGGTGGTGCTGGCAGCGGTGCTTAAGTCTTTTTCATCGATGGATTGCTAAATACCGTCAACAATGCACCTAATCTATTTAGGTGCATTGTTGCTTTGAAGGAGGGCTGACCTTTCTATGACTTTTTTGTTAAGTTCAGAAAATGTCTTTGACTATCTTGTTGGGCATGGACTTTGCACGCTAAAAGCCCGCTCAGTTGCCCAAATTTCAGCAAAAGAATATAAAAACTTTAACTTATTAGTTCGTTTAAGAAATAGATCGCTTCTCGTTAAGCAAGAACGCCATGATACCAAGGGGAATAACCGCAACGATCTCTGGGCTGAATGGCGTATCCATGCGTTTTTTCAGCATTTTACAGAACTTGGTTATCTCCGTTCTTTGATATCGGAGGTTGTACACTTTGATCAAGATAATTCCATTATTGTTCTAAACTATTTTGAAGATTACAGCGATCTCGGTCATTTCTATGCCGAACACCAAAACCAATTTTTCCCAACGGTAATCGCAGAATCTCTCGGCATAGCCCTTGCCACTCTCCACAAAAGCACCCTGGCTTCCCAACGCTATAGAGATTTTTTAACCCCGTCTACGGTACCTAGAGATCCCGCAAAAGTCCAAACTCCCCAATTTTTGAGAGGCTTAGATCGAGTGGGGCCTGGACTTTTTAGCAGAATTTCGACCGATGGGCTTGAGTTTTGGAAGCTTTATCAGCGCTATGAAAGTCTTCATCAGTCCATGATTGATATTTGCGAGACGTTTGATCCATGCTGCCTCACCCATAACGATCTTGAGCTACGGAATATTTTGCTCAACCTAAGATGGGATATACCCACATCAGAACAGCAAGAATCTGCCCCAATGGTGCGGCTGATCGATTGGGAGTTTTTGAGCTGGGGAGACCCTGCCTATGACCTAGGCATGGTTTTGTCTGGCTATCTTAAAATTTGGTTGCGGAGCCTAGTTGTGAGCAGTGCAATCGATATTCAAACGGCACTGCGACTTGCTACAACCCCCTTAGAAAAATTGCAGCCTTCTATGGTGGCTATCCTTCAGCGCTACATAGCACACTTCCCTGAAATTCTTGAGCGTTATCCTAACTTTTTAGACCGCGTGATGCAGTTTACTGGGCTGGTTCTCATCAAAAGAATTCAGGTAAAGCTAGAACAGCTTGACTCCTTTGACAACACGAGTATCTGCACGCTTCAGGTGGCGAAGGCGCTATTGTGCAACCCAAAGCAATCTATGCTAAACGTTCTGGGGACAGCAGGCGCAGAACTTATGGCAAACCAGCCTATCCCCGTCTAAAGGCGTACCAGATCCAATCAAAAATTGCGATGTCTGCCCTGAAAAATATATCAAAAGATTGGACAGATTACTCTCAGACAACACAGTAAAGCGCGATGCAACTGCCAAATTCTTTAGATCAAACGCTAGATGTTTCTGCCGATCAAGTTCTCAAGGTAATAGAGGACGTTATTAGCCATGTGCAGATTTTGCCTGATTTTCAGTTTAGTCACCCTTGCTACTCGCCACTTGCACTGGAGCCAGAAATGTTTGACAGCCTTCAGCAACTTTCAACGCAACGCCAAGACGAATACCTAAGATGGCGGTTGGGGAGCTATCTGTTTAATCTTTATGAAGTAAAGGGCAGTACCGTAAAGCTGGAGCCAAAATCCAAAGCCGTGAGCCTCCCCATTCAGGATGGGCCAGTCCAAAATGCATCATTGGGGGTTCATTCTCCCTTTTATGAGCATCTGCATACTCAGAATTCTGGCAAAGGATACTTTGATCCTGGATGGTTCGTGCTACGGCAAGAACAGGATGGGCTGTTTGCCGTTCAGAAGAATAGACTGACGCTTCATGTGCAAAGCGATCGCCATCTTCAAGCATCAGAGGAACCAGTGGCTATTGGTGCTGAAGTTGCCATTCATCTGCCCAGTAATCGAATCGAACAAGGGTGCTATGTTGCCCTCAGCAATGCAGGCCCAGTTGATCTAGACCGTGAACAAATCGTAAACGTTTACTTCAATCTTCCGCCTGAAGACCTTGGCTTACTGATGGGTTCTCTGACGAGCGCCTTAAATGCGCTCAATATACCCTTCACCTTTAAGGTGCCCTACGACCCTGAGGAGTGCGATCGCCCTGATGCTGGAACGCTCAGCATTCACAAAACAGATTATGCGACGGCCTATCCCGCACTCCAAACCCTCTATCAGTCCCTGCAACCCTCGTTTCGTTCAGAAGTGCCTTTATTCACAAAGTGTTTGGCTCCTGGTCTTGCCCTTGCTGAGCAGCCTGTGGACGCAATCACCCCTCAGGAGCGTTTTGGCATGCATCGGTTCCAGGCGATCGCCCAAGGACTCATTCAGGCTTGGAGGCAAAACCAAGATGCAACCGCAGCCCGCATGTCCTACGTTTTACAAAGCTTTGCCGAACATCATATCGATCCTCACCGGCCTTATCTCAATCCTGACTCTGAAGATGTTTATACCCTTCTTGTAGATTGAGCAGAACCCACATTGTCCTGATAGCCTGTTAAGGGTACGCGCAAAAGCGTCTTTGCTCTTATATGTTGACTCTGACAGGTATTTTGAAGGTTTACCGTGCGGTTTGATATTGTCACCCTGTTTCCTGATTTTTTTGAGTCGCCCCTTGCCTCTGGACTCATTGGCAAAGCCCTCAGTAAAGGCATTGCAGAAGTCCACCTCACCAATCCCCGCGACTTCACCACCGACAAACACCATCGGGTAGACGATGTCACCTATGGCGGTGGCGTGGGCATGCTCATGAAGCCGGAGCCGATTTTTGCGGCGATCGAGTCTTTACCCGTCCTGCCCAACCGAGAGATTATTTTCTTAACCCCTCAGGGACAGCCCATGAATCAGGCGCTGTTCCAAGATCTATCCCAGCACCAAGATCAGCTCATTTTGCTGTGCGGTCACTATGAGGGTGTAGATGAACGTGTGGTTGACCACTTAGTGACAAGGGAGGTTTCCCTTGGAGATTTTGTGTTGACCTGTGGCGAAATCCCGGCATTGGCGCTCCTCAACGGTGTGTTGCGTCTATTGCCCGGAACAGTTGCGAAAGAAGATTCTCTAAAATTTGAAAGCTTTGAGGCTGGGTTACTGGATTATCCGCAATATACGCGTCCTGCCAATTTTAGGGGTTGGGAGGTGCCGGAGATCCTACGATCGGGCAATCATGGCGAAATTGAACGGTGGCGAAAAGCGCAGCAGATCCAGAGAACCTGCGATCGCCGCCCTGATCTCTACCAGCAGTGGCTCAATCTAGATCTACCCCCCTTGGTATAAACAGGCCACCACCCAAAAATCCTGAGTTTTTTAACAGATTCACCTAAAACAATCGATTAAGATAGTGCTAGGAATAATTTTTCTGGATAAAAGTGGGCCTGGGCCAATGTATCATCAAGCGCTAAAAGGTTTAGGATTTGTCCTTGCAGTATCTGTTCTATCACTGTCCGCTCCTGCACAGGCTTTTGAACTAGAGCCGCCCACCCGTCTACCGGGTTTATCCGGTGGCGTAAGCGCCTATCTTCCCCCTCTCATTCCACCCCTTCGCTTAGAACTCAATCTCTCCCAGCGGAAAGTGACGCTATTTCGAGCCGGAGAGGTATTTAAAAGCTATCCCGTCGCAGTGGGTCGTCCAGGGTGGGAAACGCCAACGGGAACCTTCAAAATTGAGACGATGTACAAAAATCCCGTCTGGATTAACCCCTTCACAGGGGAAGCCATTGCCGGTGGTGATAGCGATAATCCCCTGGGTCGGCGTTGGTTAGGCTTTCATAAGAACGGCAAAAACTGGGCTGGTTTCCACGGTACGAATAGCCTTAGCAGCATCGGTACGGCTGCATCTCACGGTTGCGTTCGCATGTTTGAAAAAGACGTGGAAGAGCTGTTTTCCCTGGTAGCGGTGGGTACCCCCGTCACGGTGAAGCGTTAAGGCTGCCAAAAGTCGGTCACGTCGTAGCTTAAGTCGCCCAGCATTTGGCGCAGAAGCGGCAGGCTTAGGCCAATCACGTTGCTATGACACCCGTTGATTTTCTCGACAAATAGGCCCCCTTTTCCATCTAGGGCAAAGCACCCTGCACAGTGGAGCGGTTCTTGGGTGTCTACATAGGCTTCAATTTGATGCTCGCTGATTAAGGCAAATTCTACCAAGGTTTTTTGATACCGAATGATATTGCGATTTTGGTAAAGGTCAAATAGGGCATGACCTGTGTAGAGTTCTCCCGTGCGTCCGCGCATCTGCCGCCAACGGGCGATCGCATCTCCTCGGTCACTGGGCTTGCCCAAAATCTCATCTCCAAGCACCATCACAGAGTCGCAGCCTAAAACCAGTGCAGAGGAATGCTGCTGGGCCACAAGTCGCGCTTTTTCAAAGGCGAGGGTTTGGACTAAATCAAGGGGTTTGGTGGTTTGAATTGTAGACTCATCAAATTGACTCGGCTGCACCTATGCATTAATTCCAATGGTTTTGAGCAACGGACGGCGGGCGGGAGAGGCAGAAGCCAGAATATATTGGAGATGAGATCCCATGCTGAATGTCTCAGTAAAGCTTTGCAGGTGCTGTTTTCTGTAAAGACTCCATAATGGCACTGACCAACGCAAGGCGATCGCAAGGTGGCAGTTGGAAGGCTTGTTCTTTAACGTCTTGTAGCAACATAGACGATTCTTATAATCGAAAGTCTCTACCGTCTATATATGACTGATTGCACAATTTCTTAAGGACTACTTTGCTTAACGGTAGGCGATCACGACCTCAAAGCACTCACAAAAATTAGTAAAAAACGAGTGATCCACTAGGTCTACTGACTTGAGGATGTAGCGAGGCCAAGTGTCTGCTTTAAGGAATTTGGCTCAGATCACAGATCATGTAACTACGAGAATACATTCCACAGCCTGAATATAACCGTTGGCTTCCTTTGTGATAGATCACCATGCCTCCCAGTTGATCTGTCCAAGTCCAACCTTGCTGCTCCATATAAACTTTCAAGGCGTCAAAAGTTCGCACTAACAGACGTTTTGGATTTGAATTTATGGTGGCTACATCAGTCCGAGTTAATTCAATATGAAAAGCAGCTTTTAGGACATCTGGAGTGTCTTTTTCCTGACGTAAAGCGCTTCCAAATTGATACAGGAAAAATAATACTCCAACAATCAAGAATAGACCCAAAGAGCTGACAAAGATAAGTAAGCGAGAGCTTTTTAAATTCATAGAGCTATGGATTACTAACGACGAATAACCAGCATTTCATTCCCGCCTTTTTGGAGTTCATAGGCCACCTGTACCACCTCCACCTGATACCCCGCTTGCCGCAGCTCACCCATAAGCGGGTCTAGGTGAGGCGATCGCTCCAACATCAGCGTCAGCAATGGAAAAATCCGCACCTCTTGGCTCACCCGCAGCATTTCTAACACTGCGCTGCGGTGGAACGCGTAGTCGAGATGTTTGGAATAGAGAAACAGCAGATGGGAGCATAGGGCCAAGTCAAAAGACCCATCGGCAAACGGCAACGTGGGGAGTTCGGCTGCTTGATAGCGATCGCCCTTTTTCCCCAGCTCATAATCTGCCAAAAACGCTTGGATGGCCTGTTCTCGGTGATAGCGCAAATCTTCAGGGGACTTGTGATATCCCCAAACATAGTCATTGGCAGTCGCCTTCACCTGTCCAATGATGTTGTCCACCACCGCATCAAAGCGCTGCAAAATCTCAGCGCCCGAAAAGCAATAAATCGGATCAATCGAGATTACCGTTGCCCCCTGTTGGGTGGCTTCGGCATTAAAACTCGCAGGGCCATCCCCCACCCCCAAGATGCGGTGAGCCAAATCCGTTAGGGTGAGGCCAAACATCTGGGTGTATTCATCTAGCGATCGCCCAAACGGAACCACCGCATCAAGCTGCATTGCCATAGGTCACATTCGCTTCTATTTAGAAGTGCCCCCAGTCCGCCGTAGGAATGACTTGTTCATTGAAGGCACAACTTTAGGCTTTATCATTTTGGGCGCAGGTGCGGGTGTCGAAGAAACATCCTCTTCCACAGGCGTCGTGTCTAGAAAACTATTCATATCCACATAGAGAGAGCCAGTGCTGCGAGTGACTGGCCCGCCCGCACGATTACGCGCACTCAATAAGTCCTTCAACACCACTTGTGGATTGTCCTTGGGTTCAAGGGTTAAAACCAGCCCTTGACAAGGCCCACCATATTCATCACTCACACAAATGACGTTTTGAGCATTCATTTGTCCAGCCGTCAGGTAAGCCAGATTGCCTTCGCTGTAGTATTTTTGGAACCGACGCGAGACTTCTTCACAACGCTTTTGGGGGGTGTAAAGACTAGAACTTGCAAAAAACGTGGATTGCCATCGAATCACAGGTACATTGCCTCGTTTCGTCATCGCAAAGGTTGTGGGAACCGTTTTGTTTGCGGTTGGGATGCGACTTTGCCCACAGAAAAAGCGTGCAGCAGACTGGGCTTGGGGTTGTGCTGAAGGTTTCTGTTCTACAGCGTTAGCACGACCCAAGGGAGTGCTAACCAATGAACTCAGGATCACCGCTGTAGAAATGACTTGGAATGGGTGAATCATCATAGGTATCAAAAGCTTTATAAAGCAAGACTTAATAAATGTAATTATAACCGTTCAATAACGAATTGACGACCATTTTTCTTGCATTGAATAAAAATTTTATGTTTCAAAAAAGATGATCTCTGCTTCAAAAAAAGACTCTATATAAATCAAAAATCAGTGATCAAAATCACCGAGCTAATTGATCTTGAACACCTTAAACCCTTTAGGAGAGGAGATATCTCAATTCCCCAGAAAATTTCCTATGTCCTTAAAGGCCAGATAGGGATTCAATAGATCGCCACTTCATTTAACATTTTTCTGGTAAGCTGTGTTCAGAAAAATTACGAAACAATACTTCAGCCTTTAATACGTGTTTTGTACCGCCATGTTAACTAACGTCTTGCGTGCAGATGTCCAGAGAAAGTCTATAAAACTTAACTATAGAAATAGGCTTACTCTCAACGTCTTATGCTTGTCCGCACCGTTCAATTGTTTATCGTTCATCTGTGCATCGTTCATCTTTGGCAGCTTAAGCTTAAAAGCCGCCGCCGAGCCTCTTGCGTTAGCGGTGGAGCCGGAGTCTATTCCTGCGCCTGTGCTTAGGGTCGCAAACAATCCAGAGACGGCTCCCATCGGGGTTGATATCTCAGCACCCGACCTTAGATTTTCAACCTCCGAGATGCAGACTGAAAGGCTTAATTTAGTGGTATCTTTACCCAAAACCATAGCCCAAGCCACCGGAGAAACAGCGCCAGAGGCGGTCGGACAACCGCCCAGTTTAAGGACAGAGCCTGTAGCGCCAAATGAGCTGCCCTTTCAACCCAAAAAAGAACTACTCCAGAGTTCTCGACGCTATAGCCCCAGCATTACCTATCTCACGCCTTCCGCCTACGGGAAGTCCTTGGGGCAGTTTTCAGTGGGGGGCAGTTTTCAAGCTAAGGTGCGGTATAGAACCGAATCGGATGCCTTTTTAGGCGGCGGTTTTGGCCTAGGCGATCCGCGTAAAGCCGTTGGACTCGACGTCAGCATTGGAATTGCCGATGTCACTACCTTTGAGCGTGGCACCATTGGCTTTAAACTGCATCGACGGTTGCCTGCCAATTTTGCGATCGCCGTGGGTGTTGATAATGCCATCACCTGGGGCATCGTAGATGGAGATATTAGTCCCTACGGTGTCGTCACCAAATCGTTCCAGCTCAGAGAAGATCCTCGATTGCCCTTTAGCCAACTCTATGTTTCTGGGGGTGCAGGGACAGGGCGATATCGATCAGAGGGGGATATCATTAACAGTCGGGATACTGTAGGCGTATTTGGAAGTGTCGCAGTTCGCCTGGTTGAGCGCGTCAACTTCATTACGGAATGGTCTGGACAAGATCTCACCTTAGGGGTTTCAATCTTACCCTTCCCAAGGATTCCGTTGGTGTTCAACCCCGCTGTCACTGATGTAACAGGAACTGCCGGAGATGGCCCTCGTTTTACCTTTGGGGTTGGGTTTGGATTTTCGTTTTAGGTTATTAGATACTGAATCGGCAAGAGATCATGGCAAATTATTTCAAGAAGTCCGTTACTCAAGCTCTGTTTCTTGGGGTTGTGCTGAGTCTGGGGTTAGGAGGGTTGAGTGGAGGGGCGATCGCCCAAACCGCATCTCCCTCACCGCCACCCAGTACCGATAACATTCCCCTACCCCCTGGAATAGAAGACACCACAAGCCCCAATCCTGCCGATCTCGTACCTCTGGACGATTCAACCCAACCCAACCCCATCAACCTTTCACCACTCAACCCAAGTGGTAGAGCATTACCCATTAAAACCCCCACATTTATTGGCACACCCAACCAAATCATTGAACAGATCGAAACCTATCAATCTACACCCTATGCCAACTTTTTCGGGTTAAATTTCTACGGTGAACTCACCAGCGCCGATCAAATTTCTCAGACCCTCCAAAAACTAGCCCAAAAAACGGGTACCAATCCAGCATTGGTCTATGTTCTATCCACAGACAAAGGTCTAAAACTCGTCTTGGTTTTGCCCTCAGAAACGGCTGCCCCCAATAGCGCCATCTTGCCATCTTCAGTTCTACGGGTTGCCTCAACACAACCTTGGAACCTTTTGGCCCAGGCTCAACCCAGCAATTCTCAGCCTGGAAACGCTGGTCGCCCAACCCTACTAACCTTCGCCGTACCAGAAGCCACCCCCAGCGTGCTTAAACGTGCGGTCAGAACCTTTCGCAACCAAATCAGCGACCCTCAAAAAACAGATTCCACCAGCTACCAAGCCTCTGCAAAACAGCTTTACGACTGGATGATTGCCCCCCTCAAGCCCACCCTTGAAGCGCGAAAAATAGATACCTTAGTCTTCAGCCTAGATAAAGGGCTGCGCAGTATGCCCATTGCCGCAGTCTATGATGGCAAGCAATTTTTGGTGGAGCAGTACAACCTCGCCCTCATCCCCAGCTTTAGCCTAACCGATACCCGTTTTCAGGAAATTCGAGGCACCAAAATGTTAGGGATGGGCATTTCCCAATCCGCTGGCGGGTTGCCTCCATTGCCGTCTGTCTCTGTTGAGGTGCCAACGTTAACAGAAAAAATTTGGCGAGGCACAGGGTATCTTAACCAGCAGGTGACGTTGGAGCAATTTCAATCCCTGGCTCAACGAGAGCAGTTTAGTATCATCCACCTAGCCACCCACGCAGAATTTAATTCAGGTGATCTCAACGAGTCATTTATTCAGCTCTGGAATGGAAAACTGACCCTTTCTAGTTTGCGTAAAGTTGCCCTCAATCAAAAATGGAATACCACTCCAACCCTAGAAATGTTAGTCCTCAGTGCCTGTCAAACGGCGCTTGGCAGTGACCAAGCAGAGTTAGGCTTCACGGGGCTTGCCGTACAAACGGGGGTCAAAACCGCAGTTGGGAGCCTATGGTCTGTCAGCGATGAAGGCACCTTAGGGCTAATGAGCGAATTTTATCGCAATCTTAAAACAGCACCTATCCGAGCAGCGGCGCTGCGTAATGCTCAAATTAGTTTATTGAGGGGTCAGGTAACTGTTACGAAGGGTCGCCTTCAGTTTCCTGATGGATCGAAGGTAGATCTCCCTTCGACCGATGCCCGTCAAGAGACGATCAATCTGGCCCATCCTTACTATTGGGCACCCTATACCGTCGTCGGCAACTGGAACTAAGCCTACTCACAACATTGGTTATTGAGGCGTGTTTCTTTCAGGAGATCGCACCAATCATGCTCCAGTTGTGGCGTTTGGGGTTGATTCTGTCGCTTTACGGCTAAGTCTTGAATGGCGTCATACCAAAAGCCTTCTTCTGCGTAGACATCATAGGGCTGCTTGGTTTTACTCAATTTATCTTGCAAGGTTGCAGTGGCCGCAGCACGGATGATAGAGCCTTGAATCGTGCGTTGAGAGCCATCTGCACTCTCGTCATCGGGACCTAGCTTAGAGCAGATTAAGGTCGCTTTCCAGAAATACTCTTGACCCACCTCTAAGGGTTTAAGACTTTCATTGCTCGGCAATGTAAAGCTATGGAGTGGATTTTCCCCCGTGAGTTGAACCGTTTTACTGTACTGCGGTACGGCATCAGGGGCTGGCGTTGGGGTTGGGTACAATTCAAACCTTGCCCAAGTGAATTTATGATGGCTGAGGTACCAGTAAATAGTTGGGTAATCTGCGGTTGTTAGTCCATAGTTTGAAGTGGGCAAGATGGGTTCAAAGGTAAAGTTTTCGCCCAAACAAGCTGAACGCGTTGCGCCCCCTTGACGACCTTCGGGGCGCTGGAGGTTTTGGGGTGGACGATACCGAGTTGCAACACTCGGTAAAGCGGTACAGGAAATCCCTGAAACGGCTAAAACAGTGGCTGATAGCTTGAGCCAATCAGCGAAGGCATTATGCTTGCTCGCCATAAAAGTAGGTTGTCCGTCTGGTCAAGAACGCTAAAAAAAGATGTGGCGTCGCTAGAGGGTTCACTATGCCTCATCGCGCCCAAAGAAATATTTCTAAAGTTGTTTTAATCGGCTTTTTATTAGGGGTAATTTGAATCGATTTTTCCTGTAGGACCCAGACTAGCGCTTCTGCGCCCCCTGAGGCTACTGAACAACTCCAATACTAAGGACGAACCCGCGAGTATTTAGTTCATTTCCCAACCCGCTATCGCTTGGTTCAATCTTATCGGCTTGAGCGTAAACTGTCAGGAAGATTACGGCGATCGCCCTCGTAGCCGCCACCTTCCCTACACAACGGGTCTCTACCCGTAAGCCCGCCCGTCCTGCCCCCGTATTGCAAATCATGGGAACCCAGGATCCGCTCATTCCCTTTTTCAGCAACTTTACCCTACCCCCCTCAAAGAGACATTCTCAGCCGCACCTTGCCATCCTGCTCCTGCTCCCATAGGCTGAAAGAAGCCCCTTGCCGTTGTTGAAGCCTCCTGAGTCGCTCATGTATAATTTTTTACCCATCGCCTTCTTTGAAAATGAGTTCATCCCCTTTGAGAATGCCAAACTCTCCATCGCGACCCATGCCCTCCACTACGGTACGGGAGCCTTTGGCGGCATGCGGGGGATTCCAGACCCAGAGAATCCCGGTCAGATTTTGCTGTTTCGGCTCGATCACCATGCTCAGCGGTTAGCCCAAAGCGCCAAGTTTTTACAGTTTGAGGATTTATCTGCCGACAAAATTCAGGCCACGATCACTGAATTTGTTCAAAAAAACCAGCCTGATAAGCCATTCTACATTCGACCCTTTGTTTATACCTCTGACCTGGGCATTACGCCTCGGCTCCATGATATTGAAAAGGACTTTTTTATCTATGGTCTGGAACTAGGGGATTATCTTGCCGCCGATGGCGTGCGCTGTCGCTTTAGCTCTTGGTATCGTCAAGAAGATCGCAGTCTGCCGTTGCGGGGCAAAATCAGTGGCGCTTATATTACGTCTTCTTTGGCTAAAACTGAGGCGATCGCCTCTGGATTTGACGAATCCATCTTGCTCAACACCCAGGGCAAAATCAGCGAAGCTTCAGGGATGAATATTTTTGTGGTGCGCAATGGTCGGATTTTCACCCCTGGCGTGGATCAGGATGTTCTAGAAGGCATTACCCGTGACAGCATCATCCAAGTGGCCCGTGATTTGGGCTATGAGGTGGGAGAACGTGCCGTTGATAAAACAGAGCTGCTGATTGCGGACGAGGCATTTTTGACTGGGACAGCAGCTAAGATTACGCCCATTAAGCAGGTTGAGAATTATCATTTGCCGTTAGAGAAGCCTATTACCCATCGGCTTAAAGAGAAAATTACGGCGATCACAGAAAATCGTGAGCTGGACTATCAAGATTGGGTGTTCAAGATTGCGCTCTAAAGATTACGGCCTGTAGTACATTCTGAGCCGGACTAAAAACTCCAGGTCTTATCTTGGGCGAGGTTCAGATCATTGTGTCAAAAGGCGTAAACCCCTATCTTGGAAGGTGAGAACACCGACCCAATCAATTTTCGTTCTCTCTTTACAATGGCAGTAGAGCAGTATAGGTTCCACTGCCGAAAGGAATGATCGTCCATGCAGCCGAC
>JANLSD010000341.1:0-12960 GCA_031362245.1 Acaryochloridaceae cyanobacterium OTE_25_metabat_464
ATGTCAATGGACAGGATGGGGACTAATGGAGCAGAGGCTTGGACGGCAGCACGCCCTTTGGCAACGGAGGAACTCAGCAATCGCCGTCCTGCATCTTGAACCAGGCTATCGATGGATTCGTCTTGAATGAGAGATTCTGCCAGTTGCTTTCCCTGCTGCGGGTCGATCTGATAAATAGCGTAAAGGCTCGCGGCTTGGATGAGTGGGTCAGGCTCATGGAAAAATTCATGGAGGATTTGAATCGCTATCTTTAGCTGACTCAGGGAAATACTTCTAAGGGTAGTCGATGCAGGCCCGTTCAGCAATTCTTCTGAAAAGTCTTCTTCTACTAGCGTGAATCCATCCTCAGCAGTCAATTGGAGTGGTGGAACTTCTACATTGAGTGCCGCCAAAATGGGGGGGCTAAGACGTTCTGACCACCGCAGGCTTGGGGTTTGTAAAACACTCTGCACCTGTCTCCCCGCCAGTGTGTTCAGACTTTGGGCGATGTGCAGCGCGTTAGGCTGATCGCCTAAAATTTCGAGAATGCTTAAAAGCTGTGTACTCACCAGTCCCTGATGACTTTCCACCGAGGCATAGAGCAGCTCAAAAACTGCATTGTTAGGATTGGGCACCCCCTGAGTTAAGGTAAACTCCCGCTGTGAAAGGGTCTGAAGTTGATCGAGCATTGCATCAGCGGCCCGCATTAAGACACCATCTTGATTAAATAGCTCTGCTAAAATCTGCGCGTCCTCGGCTCCTGAGATGCGGTATTCCTGCTTTAGGGATCGAATTTGATTATTTTTCTGTTCCAGTGCGTCCTCAAGGGGCACGCCTTGATGCACCAGATCCAGGAGGAGGCGTTCTAATCCCTGACGATAGCTTTCTAGGCGCAGTCGCTGTTCTCGGGAAAGTTTGTGCTGCGGGTCAAGGAGTTCTGGCTCATGAATCCCCAGCTCGGTTAGGATAATTTGATGCTCTTCGCTGCTGATTTCGAGCTGTTCTCGCATCTGCTGAAGCACGCCCAAGCTACTAGAGGAGTCCACATTTCCATTTTCAAGGGCTTCCTTTAGGACTTCACGGTAGGTTTGCTGACGCTGTTCTTGGCTAAATCCTGGCAAGACCTTTGCTAAAACGTACACTTCATCAGATTTCAGGTCTTCTAGGGTGCGATCGCCCAAAAGCTGACGAAAATTAATGGCCAGTTTTCCAAGCTGACGGCGCAGGCTGCTGGTTAAACTTTCGCGGAGATATTGATCTGAACTACGACCTAAGCTTCTGTACAGCCAGATAGCGCTGATGATCACAACCCCCCAGGCCACAAAAAGGCGCAGTGGCTCTAGCCAAACGAGCGTTGGAAAAACCCCCAAGAAAAACAAAATATTGAAGGCCAAAAAGGTAAAGACCGTAAAGAGACGGTGGCGAATCACTTCGGTTTTAAAGGTTCGCCTGCGTTTGTGCAGATAGCGTTTATAACTGGCCTCAAGAAATCGCCCCAAGCCATAGGTACCAGCAGAAAAGACCGCCAGTGTCAACGGCACTGCAACCAACTTTGGAATCGGAATGGCTTGACCCAGCACATAAAACCCTGGCTTTAGCAGCGTAGAGAGTTGGTTGGTCTCTGTCCAAACCGCACCCCCCAGAAAGTTCCAATTGCCAGAGTAGAGAAAAAAGTAAAGATAGAACCCAATCACAAGGCCCAAGTAGCTGTAGTACAGCACCTGGCGATCGGGACGTTTGAGGTTGTCCCAGTAGGCTCTTTCAGCATCAATGTCTATACAGGGCGATTGACAGCTCACGCAGGCGCTTTTTTCTTGACCTGCCCCATCCACCGTGCGGCACATGGATTGGCTAATGCCCTTGCGCTGCTCCTGATGGGCTTCGCTGCCGAGTACGCCCCGTGGCCCTGTATAGACCATTTGCACTGGAGCCATAGGGCAAAAATACTGACACCAGGTTTTACCACCAAATAAAAAGCCGACAGTGAGGGCACAGAGAAGCGTCAATCCTAGAAAAATCCCCAAGGCTAGCCGATCAGAATTCACAAAGAGCAGCCGCACGGTCAACCCTACAAACAGCAGCCCTGATTGGACATAGAGTTGATTACGTCCTAGCCATGACCGCTGATCAATGAGAGCAAGTTCATAGCGAAAGCTTTTGGTTTCAGGGTTGACCACCTTACGCTTGCGTTGCCAACCAAAAAATCGCGGAATCTGAGACACAAACGCCAACGGACACATCCGCCGCCATGCCTCATGACCAAAGGCCACTAACGTTACAACCGCCAGGGGAATGATCATGCCCCAAAAAATCCGAGCGCCCATCGGGTAAGCAATCGGACTCATACATACCCCTTGAAACAAGAGACAACCTTGGCCTGTCCGAATCCGAAATGGACTGAGCGTGCTACTGGGATCTGTTAGGTAGGCTGAGATCGGGTCATAAAACAGGGAGAGAATCAAAATGCCCCAGCCCACGGCCAAAAGCCAACGGCTCGCGTGCATATGCTTTTCAGGGATTTTGCTAAACATGGGAAAACTCTTTGACGGGCTGTAGACTGAGGCTATCTCTTAGTCAAAACTGTATGGGGTCAAGGTACGCACACACTATCTTGCCCATTTTACGTTCCTTTCTGAACGGTTAAATAGACTTAGGGATCGATCAATTCATCACGCTTCTGATGGCAGAATCTCTTCCTTCTCATGGGTCTGAGGCTAAAACGCCTTCCCTTCATCCGGCAATCTACGGTACAGACCGCTTACCAGGCAATGTACCGACAATCTTGGTATGCCCCCTGCCGTTGCCAGGGTTTCTCCACGAGCAGCTTTTGTCAGAACTCAGCCATGAACTCAAAACGCCCTTAACAGGCATTATGGGGCTAGCCCAAGTCCTTCAGCGCGATCCAACCCCAAGGGCAGATCGTGAGTGTCAGTATGCAGACCTGATCTATCAAAGAAGCCAACAGCTTTTAGTGTCTATCAATGATTTATTTGACCTAGCTCAGCTTTTCACCCATCAGTTTGTGCTCCAGCTACGCCCCATTGAGCTATCTTCTGTGGTCAAAACCGCCCTCAAGGTTGCACGGCACACCACCACGTCGGATCTGCCGACGGTTGCATCTGCCCATGCCGCCGATGACAAGACTGAGTTCTGGATGATGGGAGATCTGTCGCGAGTGGAGCAGCTTTTGACCCATTTGATTGGCTATTTCGCCGCACAAAGTTTACCAGGAAGTCACCCTGTCCTAACGCTGCGATCGCATCCGTCTTGGCTATCCATCACGTTAATGGGTACCCTTCAAGCAGAATTGGTACAGGCCCAAGCGCATCTCAGTTGGCCCTATCCGCAGGAGTCTGGCAGTTCTACAATGCCAGGTCGAAGTGGCGCAGTTCTCAAGTTTCTCCTGACCAAACAACTGGCTCAACTGCATGGGGGGGAGGTGAGCTGGACGATTCAATCTGCCTTAGACACCCAAGTTACGGTACTCCTCCCCCGTGACTTGACACGGGCCACACTTTTTACGCGTCCAGGGTTTTGTTTTCCCAACCGTTATTTTTAAACCGCCAACATCTTTTTGAGATTTGCGTGTAAACGGTAGATTGATCGCTCAGGGTAAAATGGAGGGGCGATGTTGAACTTGAAGTCAACCCTATGACAGTGCACCAACAACGTTATAGCAAAGAAGAATTGGCTTAGCGTGGACAAGAACTCTATGAGTCTGGGATTCGGCAACAAGTCGAAGCCGAAAACGAGGGCAAAATTGTGGCGAGCAACATCGAAACCAGAGGCTTAAAATTGAACCACTGCGTAGGATAAGCCGATGCAAATTACCATTGACCTGCCTGACATCCTCGGCACTGCTCAGCTAGTCCGTGATGGATAGTCTGAACATGATATTTGGCAAGGTTTACAAGCATTTTAAGCAAGAAATCCTGAAAGCTTTGTGTATCAAGGTTTAACGGCTTTATCACGTTTTAAGCAAACAGTGCCGGGATGTTCAAACCGTCCACTAGGTTGCGGATCATTGACAGGCTCAGCGCCCGTTTGTCAGACAGCACCTCAAACACCTTGGAGGGGCTACCAATATAGGGAGTCAGATCCTTAGCTTTCATCCCCTGCTGCTTCATGCGAAACCGAATCGCGTCCACGGTACTTGGCATGTCCATAGGGTATGTTTGTAACTCATAGAGTTCCACCAATATGATCAGTAACTCTAGCTCATCGCCTTCGGGAGTACCGAGCTGTGCATCAAAAAGCGCCTCAATACGGGCCAGAGCAGCCTGATTCTCCGATTCAGTTTTGATCAGTTTAGTGTTCATCACTTGATCAGACTCAAAACCGCCCTAGCCTGCTTACGATCGCCCTGCTGTTGATAAAGCTCCGCCGCCTTTTTGAAATCCGCCTGGACTTCACTCTCACTCCCCTTATTGGCAATACGAGCGATACCGCGTCCATGATAGGCCCTGGCGCTATTAGGGTCTACCTCAATGGCTGAAGTATAGTCAGAAATCGCCGCGTCGGACTTGTTTAATGCCGCGTAGGCGATCGCCCGATTCACATACACCCCTGCATCCTTAGGATTGAGCGCGATGGACTGGGAATAGTCTTGGACGGCTGCATCCAAATTCCCCATCGTGACCTGTACCATGCCACGGTTGTTATGGGCAGGGGCAAACTTGGGGTTGATTTTAATCGCCTTGGTAAACTCCGCAAGGGCCAACTTCAAATCTCCCTTAGAGAGATATTCAATGGCGCGATTATTAATGGCTGCTGCTGACTGAGGGTTAAGTTTGGTCGCCTTGTCATAGCTTTTGGAGGCATCTTGCTTTTTCCCTAGCGCATCTAGGGCAACCCCGCGATGGTTATAGGCCGCTGCATAGCCTGGATCTAAGGCGATCGCCTTGTCATAGTCTTTCACCGCTTCAGCATTTTGTCCCAAAGTCATATGGGCATTGCCGCGAAAAGTATAGGCCACAGCGGATTTTGGATTGATGGCAATCACTTGGTTAAAATCGGCGATCGCACTTTTAGGTTCAGCATTTTTGGTGTGGATTAACCCGCGCTGAAGATAGGCGGTTGCAGCCTTGGGTTCTACGCGGATGGCTTCGTCATAATCTTGCAAAGCCCCAGAGGAGTCTTCTAAGGCAGTTTTGGCAAGTCCGCGCTGTACGTAGAGTTCCGCCCATTTTGGATCAATTTCTATCGCTGTGGTGAGGTCAGTAATAGTGGTGGTGTAGTCCTTGAGGGCTGAATGGGCCAAAGCACGATAGTACAAAATTTTAGGGCTAAGCTTGGCATCCGTGGGGGCAAGGGCAAGGGCTTCGGTGAACGTGGCGATCGCCCCTTTATAGCTGCCTTTTTCGTACTGCTTTACGCCCTTTTGAAAGCCCGCCGTCACTTGTTGGCGCAGCTTCACCTCGGGTTTTAATTCAGCCTTAGCAGTGGGCTTTTGATTAGATAAAGGCTTAGATTTTGCGACCGGTTTTGACTCAACTTTTGGCCCCACTTTCGGATCAACTTTGGTCGCTGGCTTCACAACGGTCGAAGGCTTCTGACTAGGGAGTGTATTAGTGGGTTTAGTTAAAGGTTTAGCTAAAGTCTTAGGACTGGACTGGACAGTGGGTGTCGTGACAGACTCTGGCATGGGTACGTCCGGCTGTCCCTTTGGGGTTGCACCCATTGTTATTTTCATTGGCAGGAGAAAAATAGCAACAAGGTTAAATCCTAGAAATGAACGCAGGATCCAGGTTTGTTTCACGGACATTTGCATCCCCAAAGAGTTTGACTTTCCAAAAATTGTAGGGGATCTTGATAGATTTTGCCTTGATTTAGCGACAATTAAGGTTTATTTAAAGAATGCGGCTTGGGTAGCAGAGGCAAACTAACCCCGTGCACCGAGGATTCCAGTACGATATGATGGGTTATCGTTTGCAAGCACATCATTCCAAGCACATTACATTCAAGTACATCAATCGTCATGAACAATCCTTCATTGCGATCGCAGCCGCGAGAGCAACATGCAGTTATTCTTAAGTCCAGCACTGACGCTTCTATTTTGAGTTGGTTAGAAGGCACAGGTCGATTGATGGAGCGGGATATCCCCATCGACCCAAGACTACTGGAAGAAGAAGATGAGCTAAGTGGTGCACTCATGGGCACTGACGACATGGACTATGACGATGACGTAGAAGACGATCAAGAAGACTAAAGCAAGGGGACTTCATTGTGGTGGCAAGTCCTCCTCGGGTAAGAACGGAAATTGTGTCAGGGAGACGACTGTACTGGTTCCTCCTGTCTGGGCTATTGGTTAATGGGGTTTTTTCAGATTTTATTGGCGATCGCCTGAGTCATCCTTTAACCAGTTTTACGCTGCCCTTTGGGATTTGCGTCGGGCTAGTCAGTGTGTTAGGCGTTTGGGCTGTTCCCTGGCTCCGGCGACTGAAAGCAGGTCAGGTGATTCGCGAAGATGGGCCACAGAGTCATCTTAAAAAGGCCGGAACCCCAACGATGGGGGGCATTTTTTTTGTGCCCGTGGCGCTGGGCCTAAGCGTGATCTGGGCTTGGACGACGGGAACTCAAGCCATTGAGGTGACAGCAGCGGCGCTGTTGACTTCCGTGCTGGGGTTTGTCGGCTGGCTTGACGATTGGCAAGTACTTCGCAAAAAGTCTAATAAGGGTCTGTCTGCAAAGGTTCGTCTAGCGATCGAGTTTGGAGCGGGGGGACTTTTTGCCCTTTGGCTGTTGTTCACCAAACCTGCGATCGCAACGCTGCTGCTTCCCTTTGGCGTAGCAATCCCCATCGGCATTCTGTTTCTGTTTTTGGCAATTTTTGTAGTGGCGGCGGAAAGTAACGCCGTGAATTTGACCGATGGAATGGATGGATTGGCGGCAGGGACGACGGCGATCGCCCTCTTTGGCCTCGGCCAAATCATTGCGCCCCATGATCCAGGCTTGATGCTGTTTTGCGCCTGTATGAGCGGTAGCTGTATTGGGTTTCTAACCCATAATCACAACCCCGCAAAGGTTTTTATGGGAGATACGGGTTCTCTGGCGTTGGGTGGTGCGCTGGCGGCGGTTGGTTTAATGAGCAATTCACTGTGGGCATTGCTCATTGTGAGCGGCCTGTTTTTGATCGAGTCGCTGTCTGTGATTGCCCAGGTGATGTATTACAAATCCACAAAAGGGCCTGATGGCATAGGCAAGCGGCTGTTTAAGATGGCTCCGATTCATCACCATTTTGAGCAGTCGGGATGGTCAGAATCTCGTGTGGTAGCAACCTTTTATGGCGTAGTAATCGCGTTAGCGTTACTGGCACTCAATCTGAATAAGTTTGCTTAGGATCGTGGATTAAATAAAACCCAGCGATTGAATATTTCCTACGGAAACGCTGCGCGAACTGCGGCTACAAGAACAAAACCCGCCTGCGGGCACTGATCAGTTAAGAGGATAGAGAATTAAAGTCTGTACAGGTGAGCATTTCATAGAGAGAAACAGGACGCTCAATGTATCCCATCCTCATCGCTGGCGTCGTATTCTTGGGGAGAGAGAAATGGACTCTGACCCAATTGTGAATCATCTGCTGCACCGTTAGCGTTCTTTGTCGTGCATCCTGACGCTTGGCATACAGATGCTGCCGTCGGCGATAAGCACTGCATCTACGCCTGAGACTCGCGTTGAACGCTTCTTGATGATTAGCATGAACGTCTTTTTCTTGGCTGATGGCAGTATACGGATGTGTCCGATATCTCCACACTCTACGCGGAGTGCCTTGAGACCCTTTGACTTTGCAAGCCACTTCTAGTCCCTGCCGCCAGACCTTGCGATGTCGATAGGTGCTTGAGACTTCATCAGGTTTGAGAAATACATGAGCCAAAGGCCACAGATAGTTGCGGAAGTGTGCTGGGGGAATCTTCCCCCAGTCACCTTCCTTACTGTAGCGATACTCTCCATCCGTAAGCAGTCGGATGAATTTAGCAGGTTTTGCCCAGTCCCATAACTGCTGCATTCCTTTTTTGAACAGGATATTCTCTCTTTTGCCAGCTAATCCGACAAACCAGTACCGACTCTCACGCTCCATCAGATTGAGCGTCCAGCCAGGACTTTATGAGAAGGGTGGTTTTTCTCCACCTTGGTATACACCTCGTCCCCTTCTATGGTGATGTCACAACCTGCTGGTGCTGGCGGCGACCAGTCCTTAACTTTTGAGGCAAGGCGTTTCTCCCACAAAATTACCGTCGCGGGAGATATAGTCTCCACTCGACCAGACGCTCGTACCCCCAGTCCTTCAGAACGCATCTTCAATACCCGTTCCACTTGTTCAACCGATTTATGAATTCGATGCATCGGGGTTCCAGCTCTATCACTGAAGCGACGATTGCAATCAATGCACCAGTAACGCTGCACGGATTGGCCTTGCCTACGACCCTTCCCTGCTTTGTTTAGGTGCTCTCCCTTACAGTAAGGACATTCCATGATGAATAGTAAGCTCGACTCTTCTCAGTCTGACACATATCCTTTTATCCGATCAGTGCCGGCACAGGAGGAAAGGATGATCGCTTCGCACCAAGCGTCCGCCAGTAGGGTGCAGTAAAATCAAGGAGTACAGAGATCGGAGTCGGATGTTTTTATTGCTGACAAAATGGCGAAATTTCTCCTAATAGTAGAATCGGCTGGAAAAATCAAAAAGCTCAAGTCGATTTTAGGTGCCGATTGGGATGTGAAAGCCTCAGCGGGCCATATTCGGCAACTCGCTAACGATGGCACCGATGCACTAGGGTTTGACTTTGAAGCCGATCGCATCCAATGCCGCTACGTCCCCAAAGATGAGCGGGCCAAACAAACCATTGCGCAGCTCAAGTCAGCGGCCCATAGCGCCAAGGAAGTAATTCTGGCCTCAGATGCAGACCGCGAGGGCGAAACGATCGCATGGCACTTAGCCCAAGTTTTAGGTCTCAAACAACCCAAGCGCGTGGTCTACCAAGAAATTACCGAGGCCGCAGTGAAAGCGGCGATCGCCCGTCCTCGCCCCCTCGACATGAACCTAGTAGAGGCAGGTCGTTGCCGCGATGTCCTAGATAAACTGGTGGGCTATCGCGGATCGCCTCTGGTGTGGCGACTCAATAATGGTGCGAAGAGCGTGGGGCGGGTGCAGTCCGCAGCCCTGCATTTGGTCTGCCAACGTGAGCACGAGATTCTGGCCTTTACGCCCCAAGATTACTGGTCAGTCTTTGTAGACTATGGCGAAGGATTCCGTGCCTTCTACCACGGCGGCATTGAAAAAGATCCCTCAGAGTCAGACACAGTGGATGATGCTGGCGTAACGGAGAAGGTATCAGAATCAACGCGGGTTTTGAGTTTGGAGCAGGCGGAAGGGCTGGTTGCGATCGCCCAAAACCACCCCCACGCCGTCACCCAGATTGAAGGCAAACAAACCTCCAAGAAACCACCCGCCCCCTTTACCACCTCAGCATTGCAACAGGCTGCTGGCTCGCGCCTCAAATTTAGCCCTGAGCGCACAATGGAAGTGGCTCAAAAGCTCTATGAGGCAGGGCTGATTACCTACATGAGAACGGATTCTGTGCAGCTTAGCCCTGAGTTTTGCACTGCAGCGCGACAGTGGCTAGAAACCCACGATAAAGATAATGTCCCCAAGCAAGTTGCGAAACAGCGCAGCGCCAAAAATGCCCAGGAAGCCCACGAGGCCATTCGCCCTACGGATATTTTCAAGGCTTCGGCGACGCTAAAATCTCAGCTCCCAGACGATGAATTTAAGCTGTACGTGCTGATTTGGATGCGGGCGATCGCCTCTCAATCCAAACCTGCCCTCCTGCGCAAAACAAAAGTGGTGACTCAATCTGGCAATGTCCAGTGGCAGGCCAGAGGGCAGGTGCTGGAATTTGCAGGCTATACCAAATACTGGAAAGATTTAAGCGCGGATGCGGTGCTGCCAATGCTGAATCAGGGACAATCCCTCAGCCTAGAAAATGCGGCCCACGAGCAAAAGCAAACCCAGCCGCCGCCGCGTTACACAGAACCTAAGCTGGTGCAGTTGATGGAACGTCGCGGCATTGGACGACCTGCCACCTATGCGCCCACCATTTCAACGCTAAAGCAACGCGGCTATGTGGCGCTTCTCAAAGACAAACTTCAGCCCACGACCTTAGGGCTGGAAGTGGATGCGTTTCTGAAAACGGCCCTCCCTGATCTGATTGAGGCGGACTTCACGGCCCAGATGGAGCGGGAACTGGATGCGATCGCCCTAGGCCAGCAGGAATGGCAGCGCTATCTCACGAGCTGGAACCGAACGTATTTTGAGCCAGCCCTTAAGCAGGCGCAGACCCAACTTCCGGTGGCTTCGGCGATCGCCTACCCTAAGCGAGAGCTAGAGAAGTCAAGAACGAAATGTCCCCAGTGCAGTCAATCGTTGTTTAAGGTGCCGACTAAGAAGCTCAAAAAAGGATACTTTCTCAAATGCGAGCAAGAGAGCTGCAAGGCTGAAGATGGGGCAGACCTGGTATTGTTTTGGTCTGATCAGGAAAAAAATTGGCAAGCTCCGCGTACCAAGGCTTTGCAGCAGCCATCTGCGAAGGTAACGGACTTTCCTTGCCCGGTCTGTAAAAAACCTTTGGAGGAATACCATTACAGCAAAGATGGACAGGCTAAAAAAATGATGCGCTGCGCTGACCCCAAGGCTAAAACCGATAAAAAGCATAAGGATGTGGCTTTTTTCTGGTCTCAAGACCGATGGTGGAGTCCAAAGTTGGGGGAGCTGTTACGCAGTTTGCCATGATATTTTGTTGTTTAGCTGCTGTCGCATCCCGTCCTGTCCAGTGCATCAGGAGGGCGTTGATCGCTCCTCAACTCAAACAATTGACTCGCAAAACCGTCTGTCAAACCTAGGATCAAGCCGATCGCCTTTGCTGCTGTTACATCTTTGGCAAAGCGTTTGCAGGTTGCTGAGGTCGTTGGTGCCGCCTTTTGCCAGAGGGATGATGTGGTCAATTTGTAGGACGGATTGCTGGGCTGTTTTGTGACAGCTTTGGCATTGTTGGCGATCTCGTTCCAGCACATACTGCCGAACTTCTGGCGGAATCTGGATTCGTGGCGTTTTGCTCATAAATCGCTCTAAAGAGTAGCTTGACGAATGACATCTAAAGGGTTTTCGGAAATGGATAGACTTTGTTCGTCATTCTCAAGCAAAGGTTCTGACCCTGTGGCCTCAGGAATAGGTAAAAACTCAACGGAGACTCGAACAATACCTTTTTGCCACCCCTGGGCGTCAGGTCGCAGAATTTCACATTCAAGCCCATCTTCAGAGAAAATTGAGCCATCTTCATATTGCCAATTTATTGCCTTAATTTTTTTGACGAGCTGTTCAACTCGGCTAGTTTCAGGCAGTTTTCCCAGACGATTATTTTCCGTGACATGAACAACGTCATGCTGAGAAAGATTTATAAACTGATTTTTCATATTTTTAAAGTAAAATCAGATTTTTTGAGTTCTTAAACTTTAATCTTATTAATCCTTTCTAAGCTAAAGGATCACTGGGAGGCCAAGAATCATCACGAAATTCATCAAGTTCTGACAAATCAGCAATATCGTCAGGAATAAATTCAAAATTTATTTTTATTTTGCCTTTTTTCCAGCCTTGACTCCCTGGTTGCAATAGCTCACACTCTATACCCTTAGACATTAGAAGCTGGTCTACCTCATTTTGTAAAGGTCTTTCTTTTATCTCTTCTTTTAATTCAATAAATTTAATAGTTTTTGACAAATATAATGGTTGAGAATCAAAAAAAGAAATGACATCATTTTCAGATATCTGGATCACGGCACTTTGCTTATTCATACGACAGATAATTAGTAAAATTTTATTGATTTATTTGATCCCGCCAAGTCGAGCTAACCTCTTCTAGATCATCAGGGCAAAATTCAATTGTGACATTGATTCGAAATTTCCCTTTTTGCCATCCTGTAGAATTTGGTTTAAGAATCTCACATTCTATTCCATCCTCAAACCACATACCTCTATTCTCTTCAGATTTATCTAATGGAATTTTTCCACGCCCTTTATCCCAGATAATTTCTCCTAGACGATTTAAGCCTCCGTGCCTAAAAGCCTCATCAACAAAAGCCATCAACTCTCTATACTTAAACATATTAGAGGGGATTGCAATAGCTGTCTCATTATCTTCTAAAGGCTTGAATTCCATTCTGCGTCCTTGTTTATTATTTGAATTACGAAATTATATGAGCTATCTGATTTGGTTTAATTCATTTTTTAATTTCTGCTGAAATGAAATTTAGAGCCAAGTCAGTTTTGTGGATTTCAAGAAACTTCTTTCTATCAATTAACATCCTTTCAAGACTAAGATTAATCTCTAAGACGGATTGGTTATAAGTTTCTATATTTTTCTCGATGGTATCTTTTTGATTTTGGATAACTGAAATTTTTTCTTGCGCCTCTTTTTCCAAGGTTTTTGATAGATAAATTCTGGCCTGCTCATGTTTTTGTAAAATAGAGTCAGTGAGATCTTGGGCAGCATTTAATAAATGACTATTCAGCGTTTGATTAATGCTTGAACGAAACGTAAACATGACCGTCTCTTTCACCTTTTGCTCAAAATCTAACTTCAGCAATTGGCGAATAGCAGGTTCCGCCTCAACCATGCTGTTGTAGTCATAGCCTCGGCAAGACTGCTGTAACGTCTGACGTAATTGAAAAATCGAAGCCGTACCCTCCGCAAAAAACTCAGGACGCTCCCGCACATAGCGATCGCACTCTATCCTCGCCTCATTTTGAATCGCGTGACAAACCTGGGCCTGAAGCTGACATAACTGCCTGGTTGACTGACAAAAGTTGAATCTAAAAGCTCAAAAAGCTTGTGAGAATTGGATTATAAGCACTAGTCAGGGGCGAAGACAAAGGTATTAATCTGAAACTCAATCCGGTAGCGCCGTTTTTCATCTTGCTTTCGCGAC
>JANLSD010000378.1:0-11763 GCA_031362245.1 Acaryochloridaceae cyanobacterium OTE_25_metabat_464
TTAAAACCCTGCATTCGATCCCCCCTGCCCCCCTTAAAAAGGGGGGATCAACTCATATTCCTTCTCTACTCCCCCCTTTTTAAGGGGGGTTGGGGGGGATCAAAGGTGTTTGACGTTGTCACATTGACTTGTGTGTACACCAAAGCTTACCAAGAGGGGATTGAGGGGGTAGGTCTTCACACCCGCGCTGCCTCTAAAATCCTCACCCTTGTTAAGAACTGCGCTCCACGTCAGAATAAAAGAGTACATTATTAACTTTTGCAACAGCTCAATGGTTCAGTCCGCTGCTCACGCAAATGCCTTAACGCCTTCGGTATTGTCGGTCGCCGCTCATCAGGACGTGCAGCCCTCAGTAGACTATGACATTGCCATTGTGGGCGGAGGCATTGCGGGTGTGACCTTGGCTGCGGCCCTCAAGGATTCGGGGCTAGCGGTTGTCATCATTGAAGCACAGCAGCAGTCAGTGGCGATTGCCAAAGGACAAGCCTACGCCATTCACCTCAGCTCCAAGCGCATCTGGGAGAGCCTCGGGGTTTGGCCCAGTATTGAGCCTCAGGTGCAGCACTTTAACCAAGTGCGTATGTCCGATGCAGATTGCCGTCACGTCGTCAGGTTTAAGCCATCGGATCTAGGGGCAAAGACCTTAGGGCATGTGGCAGAACATCGCGTTTTGTTGAAGGAACTGTTAGGGTTTGTCGAAACCTGTGAAAACGTGGCATGGCAATGTCCAGCCCAAGTGACTGCAACACGGGATTGCGAATCTCATGTTGAGGTGGATCTTCAGGGGATTGGGACAGAACCTGCCCCTATCCGAACCCTGAAAGTCCGCTTAGTGGTGGGCGCGGATGGATCGACCTCTCAAGTGCGGCAACGGTCTGATATCAAAACCCGTGGCAAAGCCTACTGGCAATCTTGCCTAGTTGCGACAATCCAAACCGAGAAATTTCATCAAAATACGGCCTACGAGCGCTTTTGGCCCAGTGGCCCTTTTGCTATTTTGCCTGTGACAGATACCTGTTGCCGCGTGGTTTGGACAGCTCCCCATGCAGAAGCGCAGGCTCTTTTAGCCCTGGATAATGCCACTTTTATTGGCAAGCTCACTGAGCGCTATGGTGCCCAGATGGGCAAGCTGGTGCTGGTGGGCGATCGCTTTGTTTTCCCTGCCAAGCTGATGCATTCTTGCGAGTACGTGCGATCGCGGCTAGCCCTTGTGGGGGATGCGGCCCATTCCTGTCATCCTGTGGGGGGACAGGGGTTGAACCTAGGCATCCGAGACGTGGGGGCACTGGCGCACGTTCTGCGAGAGTCCCATACAAAGGGCGAGGATATCGGCAGCCTGCGGGTGTTGAAGCGCTATGAACGCTGGCGGCGCTGGGAAAATAGACTCTCCTTAGGCTTTACGGATCTGATTAATTTGATATTCTCGAACGAAATTCTGCCGCTGGTGGTGGTGCGTCGCCTGGGGCTATGGGCAATGGAACACATCCCCATTTTGAAGGTTGCAGCCCTGCATTTTATGGCGGGATTAATCGGCAAAAAGCCCACATTGGCGAGAAAGGTACCCTAGAGTGGCTTTTTAAAGTCTTTATGCGGTTCCCATCGCTACCTTTTGGGCATAAAGCGCCGCCCCAATCAAACCCACCTTCGGATTAATAATCAGCGAAACGCGTACATTTTCCAGGATTGATCGCATCCGACCCTTATCCAAAAACCCTTCCAAAAACGTGCCATCCTGAAGCTTCGGCAAAATCTTGGCCCCAACGCCACCCGCCAAATAAAGCCCCCCATAGGGCAGACTTCTGAGGGCCACATTCCCCGCTTCCGCCCCATAGGCCGACACAAACAGATGGAGCGCCTGGGTACACAGAGCATCGCTGTTCGCTAACGCATGAGTCGCAATCACCGCAGAAGGGTCTTCCTGCTGAAACTGAGCCTCCACCGTCGCGGAAACGGGCGCAAAGTCAATGCCGCGCAAATACTCATAGATGTGATAGATGCCCTGACCCGACACAACCCGTTCCACAGAAACTCGCCCATGCTGCTCCCGCAAAAAGGTCATCAAGCCCACTTCTAAATCTGTGCGCGGCGCAAAATCCGTATGGCCCCCTTCCGTTGGTAATACCTCGTAGTTGCCCCCTTGGGCAATGAGTAATGCTTCCCCTAGGCCCGTGCCTGCCCCCAGCACCGCAATGGGCGCATGGAGAACGGTAGGGCGATCTTGCAGAATTACAACATCCTCTGGTTCTAGGGCTAAGATCCCATAGCCCACAGCAGCAAAATCATTAATGAGCCGAATTTGAGGGATATTTAGGTCAGTTTCCATCTGCCGTGCGTCGAGGTGCCAAGAGAGATTGGTGACAAGTGACACATCGTTTTGAACTGGGCCTGCGATCGCAAAACAAGCCGCCGTAGGGCTGCTGCTCTCTGCCGAGTCCAGAAACTGCCTCACAATAGGGCTTAGATGCTTAAACTCAGCACTGGGATAGCTTTTTTCAAACAGGGTAAGGGGACCTGCATCCGTCCATTCCGTCAGGCGCAATAACGTTTTTGTGCCACCGATATCTCCTGCCAGTAAACTCATCATGCCACCGTAACGATCCAAACCTTCTGTGCTGATTATGCACGATATCTCTAAGAGGGAACGGAAGATATCTCCTTGAGTTTTTTTATGGGCACCCTAGAGATTCATCCCTTCAGGATTCCTCAATGAACGTTAAAACGCTGGCCATCCCAATTGTGTTGCTCGCCGTTGCATTTATTGGGTTTGGCGATCGCATTCTTCCCAGCCCGCTCAATACGGTGAGTTTCAACACTCGCACCGCGATCAACAACACCTTGATGGGGTTATCTCCCCAATTAAAGCCACAGAAACCCGACGCCGCAATGGAAAAAGCAGTCGATGGTCTTCCTCAGTGACAAATCTTTAAATTTCTGCAACAGGTATGGCAGCAGCGGGTGCAACCATCCGAATTTCTGAGCAGAACGTTGTAATACAAACCACATCGTCTTTCTTAATGCTGCTGCTGCGTAAGCGTAAATTTGGGCTGGCAAACCAGATGCGCTCTTCAGAAATAGCCCCTGCGTCCTCAAACCGGAGGGTGAGGGCTTCATCAGCCCCTATGCTAAAGGTACCTACTCCAGGATGGTCTGTGTTCAGGCTACGCAGGATTTGTCCAACGGTGGATGAGTGGGATTCTGGGGTTGCAGCGGACTCTGGATGCGCAGCGATCGCCACCATCAAGGCAACACCTTCATTCTTCGGCTTAAATTTACTTTGGTAGGCTTCGGCAACCTCACTCCAGCGCAGTCGCAGGCCACAGAGCGCCAAGGCTGGATCAACCTTAAGCTCTTGGCAGAGCGCCACCACATCCCCATCCCCTGCATCTAGGATCTCGCCCCACAGATCAGAACGACCACTCTGATTGTTTTGCTCAAGAAGTTGATGGGTGGTGCGTTGAGAAATCCACTTGCCATCGCAGAGTTGGAAGAATGCTTGGATATCCATGAAGCTCGTGACAAAGTACGCCAAATCCTCTTTATTTTAGGGGTTGAGGTGACGGGCGTGAAACCGAATGTGATCTTCTATAAAAGTGGCAATGAAATAGTAGCTGTGATCGTAGTCAGGATGCGCTCGATAGGTCAGGGGTAGCTGGGTTTCTCGACAGGCTTCGACAAACCGTTCTGGCAATAGTTGCGCTAAATAAGGATCGGCTAAGCCTTGGTCAATCAGGATCGGACAGGCCCTCATTCCTGGGGTTGAGGCTATTTCCGTTGCGTCATAAAGTTTCCAATGATCTGGGTTTGGGCCAAGATAGCCCGTCAATGCCTTTTGACCCCAGTCACTTTTGCTCGGTGCGGCAATGGGGGCAAAGGCTGAAATGGAACGATAGTGATCGCCATTTCGTAACCCACACACCAAGGCTCCATGTCCGCCCATCGAGTGACCACAAATCCCTTGACGGGTAATATCTGCGGGGAACTGAGCGGCGATCAGCGTTGGCAGTTCTTGTACCACATAGCTATACATTTGATAATGCTGATTCCAGGGCGCTTCCGTTGCATCGACGTAAAAGCTAGCCCCAGCGCCAAAATCCCACGCAGCAGCTTCGTCAGGAATACCCGTGTTGCGAGGACTAGTATCGGGTGCGACAAGAATGAGTCCCAGTTCAGCGGCATAGCGTTGTGCGCCTGCCTTTGCCATAAAATTTTCTTCGGTGCAGGTGAGTCCTGAAAGATAATAGAGAACGGGGAGTGGGCCTATGCTGGCCTGTTGGGGCACATACACCGAGAAATTCATGGGGCAGTGGCACAGGTCTGAGCAATGGCTGCAAAAGTAAAGGGTGCCTTCAAAGGTGCGGTGCTGTTTGAGAATTTTGAAAGCGTCAGTCATAGAAGTTCACAGGTAGGGGCAAGTTTAGCTGAAACAGGATTGGATACACCCAGAGCGTTCTGTCAAAACCTGCCCTTACAAGATTTTGGGTGTGATTGAATCCATCATTCTAAACATCCGTCAATTCCGAGTCGAAAATAAATTAACCCGAAATTTATGGCTAACGGGCTGCTGTTTTGCCGTCACCTTGAGGGCGCGTTGAAGCCGATCACCCAAAAGCTCCACGTACTGCTTCATCTGACTATCTTGGGCTTTTCCAGTCTCGCGTCTCAAGGTATTGAGGCAATCGTAAGCCGTCTGAAGATGCCTGCGGCGTTCCGTAAAGTCCTGGGTACTTTGAGCCAACATCACGGTTTCCAAAATTTGGGTTGTCATGGCAAAGGCATCCTGAAACTGCTGAGCCTCCCGCTGACGACGTTGACCGTCAGCCTTACTCATCCAGTTATGGAGCGTTCCCGCTGCTAGAATGCCTGCACCCAACACCGCCGCAACGCTAGTAGCTCCCGTGATGACATGGGCGATCGCCATTTTAGAGGAACCCATAGCCGCAACGTTAGAACCCAGGGCGGTCATGGTAGACCCTGCCAATAGCCCCGCTGCTGTACCAAACCCTACGGCAGCGCCTTTGATGAGTAGATCAGCCTGTAGCCCTGCTTCCTGTAGCTCCTGTTCTCTCAGGAAATGGTGTTTGGCAAAGACATTGGCCAAGAACTCATCTTTTTTCAAGGCGATCGCCTCGTCAAACAACTGTCGGCGAACCTGACGATGGTTGCGCTCGGTGGTGAGGGTGGGGGTGTGACGATCTTCGAGGGGTTGCCCCAGAACCTGGGTGGTCAAAATGTCGATAGATTCCAGCACCGAATCTTTCATGGTGCGGCGCGGGTCAGACATCCAGGTGCGCAGGGTCAAAAGCTTATTTTTGCTGGTGTCTAGGGCATACATAAGCCAGCCCGTTTCTTCTTCTTCGCGGTATAGCGTCACGGCTTGACGCAGTTGTTTTTCGGCTTCGCCCAGTCCATAGCGACTTAGTTCAAGGCGATCTTGCTTGCCATAGGTTTGTTTGCGCTTATCCACCGCATTAGAAAGCAACCCCGCACTCAGTCCAACCCCAGCAGCAAGGGGAATGATGTAGGATGCTTCTTGCTTTTGGAGTGCATAAACCGTGCCACTCGTGCCAACGACGCCTGCAAAGATCCACGCAGCCCCATGTTTGCGCCAGCGGTAAACGTTGGGTTGGAGGGAGCGGTAGAGCGCAATGTCCAGCCGATCTTTGGCTAAATTGCGCTCTTGTTGGGCTTCAGTGGCCTGCTGTTCTAAGGCATTGACCAGTTGAATCTGTTGTGGATCTACCATGCGATCGCCCTAAACGGTCATTACTTTTATTATGCCTTGTGGCTTAGGCTCGCAGCAGCACATGCTGTCTTTTGTCTTGTTCTAGCTCGTTCTAGAATGGTGGAGTAAATCGTTTTCACCCCATTCCATCTCGTTAAGGTGCTGGTTACGGTAACGGTGGATGCAGCAAAAACCAAAACGATGCACAAAAATTCAATGCAGCCCTATCTCGGAGATTGAGCAGATGGTCAGTTCAAACAGCCGGATTGGTATCATCGGTGCTGGAACAACGGGCGTTTACTTGGCAAGCCTATTAGCACAGCAAGGGATTCGAGCAGATTTATTTGAGAAAGCCCCCTATCCCCGCACGGATGGATGTGGCATTCTTCTCGTGCAAGCGGGGATGGAAGCCCTCCATCAAGGCAATCCCGAAGTCTGCAAAGCCATTATTAATGCAGGTTCTCCCGTCACACTGTTTGAATTTCGCAATCTACGGGGTGACGTTTTTAGCTCAGAAGCAGTCCGCTACGAAGACAACGAACTGCCTGGGATGCTCGTGCACCGAAAGCCTATTCTAGAGGCGCTTCTAGATACAGTGCCACCCGACATTCTTCACTATGGCGCTGAATTGGAATCCATCACCCAGCATCCGAATGGGGTGGTGGCGCACTTTAAAAATGGACAAACCTGGGAAGGCGATTTACTAATTGGGGCTGATGGCATTGTCTCTAAAGTGCGTCAGTATGTTGTCCCAGGCGTTAGCCTTTCCTACTTGGGCGATCTTGTGTGGCGCGGGGTTACGAAGGATCAAACCTTTTGCCCCGAAGGCACATTTCTCGTCTATGCCCGTGGGCGAGGCATTTATGCCAATTTCTTCGATATTGGCGATGGGCGCACCCACTGGGGATTCTTCATTGAAAAGGCACTCCTAGATACTGAGAGAGGAGCCTTGGTGCCCCAGGATGATGTGATGCCCCCCCAAGAGCTGGCAAAGTTACCGGACGATGCACGAGCCATTATTGAATCCACGCCACCGGAAGCCATTGTCAGTCGTTATTCCTATGATATTGATCCGTTACCCCAGCTCTATCAAGGGCGCGTTCTTTTGCTTGGCGATGCGGCCCATGCCAAAAGTCCCTCACGGGCGCGGGGAATGACTTCAGGGTTTGAAGATGCCCTGGTTTTAACGCGGCACCTAACCTCAACCCCTGATATAGACCAAATGCTGACGGCCTTTCAGGCAGAACGGATGCCCATCGTCCACGAATATCAGCGCACGAGCCGCGAAATTAGTCGCAAAATTGGCCGGAGTCAAAAACAGGCGGCCTGATCAGGGCCATGTTTAAGGGCCGTATTTTACAAAGGAAATTGATTTATGGTCGAAGTCCAGTCCAGTATGCCCCCCGTTCTTTCTGGTGAACCTGAGGAATGGGCCATTCCTTCCGTAAGCTACAACACTTTTCAGGTACCCCTGGCCTTTTTGCACAACTGCGGAACCTGGGAGGGTACTGCGAAACGGGTGCTCAAGGATGGAACCCTGGTGGACGAGCATTTGGTGCGGGTCAAGATTGAAATTGAAGGGGCGCAATACGTCCAGACCAATACCGTGCGGATTGATACGCCTCAGGAAGTCACTGCTCAGTATTTTGGGCATTTTGACCAGGGAAGGCTGGTTTTCCCCTTAACCGATGAGGTCTATACCCTCGGGGGAGAAAAGGCTACGGCCTTTTCTGGAGTTGCCTGGGCGGTTACGGATGATCTGATTGTGTATCGTGGCAGTCGCACCCTAGAAAATTGCAAGACCTACTACAACGAGCTAATTGCGTTGACCGATCGCAGTGCTGAACATCGTGTGCGAACCACCCAACTGTTTGAAGATGGTGTCTATAAACTCGTTACGATGATTGAAGAAGCCAAGGTTTAGGTGATCTAAAGAAGTACCGCTTTGTCGGGGGAATTGAGCCTTACGCATCTAGATGGCTGAGCGGAGCCGAAGCCAGCGGCAAGTCGAAGCCAGAAATAGCCTAACCATTATCTGTCACGCGGAAGTGAGCTTTCGTGCCAGCCGCTAAGGAGCGCTGCGGACGTAGTGGCCAGCACCACAAAAATGATAATTCCCAAAATCGTCACCAACAATAGGGCCGCAAACATCCGTGGAATTTCCAGGTTATAGCCCGCCATCAAGATTTGATAGGCAATGCCTGAGTTTGTCCCGCCACTGCCCGCCACAAACTCAGCCACGACTGCACCAATCAGCGCTAGCCCGCCGCTAATCCGCAGTCCTGCTAAAAAGTAGGGCAGTGCACTGGGCAGACGCAAATATCGCAGGGTCTGCCAGCGAGACGCTTTATAGAGTCGAAACATATCCCGCAAAGATGGGTCAGCACTATTCAAGCCGAAGGTCGTATTGCTAATAATGGGGAACAACGCCGCAATCCAGGCACAAATCACCAACGCCAGCAGGACACTGTTGCGGAGCCAAATGATGATGAGGGGGGCGATCGCCGCCAACGGAATCGTCTGCAAAACAATGGCGTAGGGGTATAGGCTCTTTTCAATCCACTTACTTTGGGCCATCAGAACGGCAATCAGCAAGCCCGATGTTGTGGCGGCGACAAACGCCAAGATCGTAATCTTCAGCGTGGTCAATAACGCCGGAAACAGAATGGGCCAATCTTTGAGGAGAGTTTGGAGGATGAGAATAGGGCCAGGAAGCAGATAGGGTGGGGTGTCCGTGAGGCGAACCCCCATCTCCCACCCAAACAACGCCAGCAATCCTACAGCCGCAGGGGCGACAATCTCTAAGGAAAGGGAAGGCTGCCACTTCATATTCTGAAAATACTTAGTTATCATTAACCAGGTCATCATTAACCAGACGCTGCTTCACGCTTTAGCGGCACCGTTTCTCCAAGCATTGCCGCTGATAGCGCCTCCGCCACCTGACAGCAATAGTGACTATAGGCCACGGAGGTGCGAAAGCCATCCGTTCTAGGCATCGGCTCGTCAATCAATATCTCCGCGACAATTCGCCCTGGACTGGCCGCCATCACCACCACCCGTTCCGACAAATAGACGGCTTCATAGATATTGTGGGTGACAAAGAGTACCGTCCAGCGCTGCTGGCTCCACAACGCGAGTAAGTCGTTATTGAGTTTAGTGCGGGTAATATCATCCAGGGCACCAAAAGGCTCATCCATCAGCAAGACTTGCGGCGATGTAACCAAGGCCCTGGCAATGGAGGTACGCATTTTCATGCCACCCGACAACTGGCGGGGATAGGCATTTTTGAAATTTTCCAGCCCTACCAGACGGAGCGCATCCGCAACCATCGCTTCGGCTTTTTTATGGAGGATGCCCCCGAGCCGGAGGGGCAATTGAACATTGTCCTTCACCCTGGCCCACGGCATTAAGGCAGGCTCTTGAAAAACAAAGGCAATTTCGGGCTGGTAGTCTCCCTCACCCCAAACCAGCGTGCCAGAACTTAACGCACTCAGTCCTGCCACAATCCTCAGCAACGTGCTTTTGCCACAGCCTGACGGCCCTACCAGACTGACAAACTCAGCTTGGTTAATGCTCAGATCTACGTCTTGGAGCGCAACAAGTCCATTCTCAAAGGTTTTATTGCCTTGAGTCAATGTCATGACTGGTTGCCAGGTCATACGGGTTTCGCCTTGGTGTAGTAGTCCACTCCCTTGTTAATGAACTTTAAGGTGTAGGCTTTCTGGTAGTCCACTTTAGGGTCGAGCACGCCCACGCCACTCAATTCCTTGACTAGGCTCTGCCAGCGGGCATCCGTCATGGCTCCAATGCCTAATTTGACGGCATCCCCTGTGTTAATAATGCCGTATTCCTTGAGCTTGCCAAGGCTATAGGCAATGAGATCATCTGTCATTTCGGGATTGGCCTGTTTGATGGCAGCATTTCCAGGCTGGGGTTCATTGATGTAGCTATACCATCCCTTGATCGAAGCATCCACAAAACGCTGTACTAACTCCGGTCGAGCGTCGATCAGCTTTTGGGTGGTATCTAGGGTGAAGGTATAGGGATTGTAGCCAGCATCTGACAAAGCCAAGATGACGGGCTTGAAGCCACCTTTCTGTTCAATTAGGTAGGGTTCTGCCGTCAAGATCCCCTGCTGAACCGAATTTTTGTCGGCTAAGAACGGACTGATGTTGTAGTTGTAAGTTCGGATTTGGTCATCGGTCAGGCCATACTTAGACTTGAGGACAGGCCAATAGGTCGTATTGGCAGAGGCACTAATAAAGGCAGGCTTTCCTTTGAGTTGGCGCAACGTGTCATTGCCAACGCCGGGATGGGCCAAGAGAATTTGGATTTCTTTTTGAAATATGGAAGCCAAGGTGATTTTGGGAATCCCTTGCTGAATCGACTTAAGGGTATCGACTGCATTGCCAACCATAAAATCGACTACGCCGCCCATCAGGAGCTGCGTCATATTGGTCTGGGGCGGCGTGGCATCAATGGTGACATCCAACCCATGCTCACGATAAATGCCTGTGGCGGCGGCTTGATAGAATCCACCATATTCGGCTTCTGCTTTCCAGCCCAGCCCTAGTTTGATTTTGTCGAGACCTTCTGCCGAGGGAGACACAGAAGGGTTTGGGTTGCTGCAAGCGCCTAACAGACCTGTGCCCACGGCAAGCGAACCCAAGGTCAGGAATTGACGACGTTTAAGGTGCATGTTGTCACTGATTGATTTTTCATTTGCCAAGTGCTCAATCCTCTCAGCCTTAACGAAGTGTTACGCTGTAAATCGCTTACTTTGAATGCTTCTCAAGACTTTATCCATGATGATAGACAGCCTTGTCAAGGCAAGCTATGTGCCCATATATCTTACCGAAATACTGCCATGACGAAAGTGAGCGAGAAGGGACAGGAACGGGAATACGTACCATTGGATCCTGTCCTTTAAGATTTTTGTGTACACGATAGCCACTTGATCAGCGCAAAGGATGTTGACGCAACAGGGTAATATCGCGTATGGCCTGAAGGAAGCGTGGCACAACGGTATGAGAGAAGAACAGGAATTAGATATTATTATTTATGCAAAAATTGAATTTTGGCTGTGGGAAAAAGTTCGCAAAGGACTGGACAAATATTGATTTTCATAGCACCCATCCTTACGTAAAAGCAGTAAACTTATTGAATGGCTTTCCTTTTCCTGATCGTTTTTTTGACGTCGTTTACAGCAGTCATGTCTTAGAACATTTTACAAAAGATCAAGCTTGGTTTTTACTCCAAGAAGCCTATCGCGTCCTAAAGCCTCAAGGGATTGTCCGGATTGTTGTCCCTGATTTAGGAGGACTGTGCAGAGAATATTTACGTGTTTTAGATTTGCCCGAAAGCGATCGCCAAAAACCCGATCAGTATGAATGGATCATCATTGAACTACTCGACCAAACGGTGAGGGCGGAGACCTACGGCGAAATGGGTAAGTTTTATATCAAACTAAACCAGGGAGAGGGTTCTGAACTTAGGGAATATGTGAAGTCTCGCATTGGTGAAATTCCTAATACCGATCCGGTAAAACTTTCTTGGCGAGAGCAAATTCAAAAACTCACATTTCAGGAAATTTATAACAAACTGATCTATCTCTATCTCAAACTCGTATCTGCGCTACTGCCAAAAAATCTTCGCAGTATGGTCTTTGTCCAAACAATGGTCGGAGAGCATCATCGCTGGATGTATGACACCTATGGACTTCAGAGAATGCTTGAAAAAGTTGGATTTTCTCAAGTTCGAGCAGTCATTTACCAAGAATCAGCGATTCCCAATTTCAACGCTGATTGTTTGGACTGTAATGCGGATGGCTCTCCCTACAAAGTGAATTCCATTTACGTTGAAGCTAGACGATAGGAAAGTATCAGAATCCAATCTGGCATCCTGATTGACTGACAAAAGTCCTGAAACCCTTATTCATCGGTCTTTAAGGCCAGCGATTGAAATCGCGCCTACAAGAACAAAGTCTGCCTACGCAGACTAAATATACCAAGGGTTCCAGCAATCCACGTAGGTGGATTTCG
>JANLSD010000393.1:0-4645 GCA_031362245.1 Acaryochloridaceae cyanobacterium OTE_25_metabat_464
CAGTCGATTTAATCGGACGTTTCTGTACTTTTTTTGGCTCTACAGGATTAGGTATGCTGCTTAGAAGCTTAAGTCGCTGGAACAGTTGCTAAGCAAGGTCTTCTAAGCTCCGGCCTAGGAAAACCACTATATCCCTTTCTAAACAAGGCTTTCAGCCTTTTCACTCCCCGATTAGCATACTTTATCCTGTAGAGCCATTCATATTGATTTAGGTTTAGTTAATTTGATTGGTGCTGAAAAAGATCAGCAAAAAATAGCGGTCGAAATTAAAGGATTCATCAACCTCTCTAAAATCACAGACTTTTACGCCGCTTTTGGTCAATACCTCTGTTATAAAGTTGCCTTAGCCCAAGAAGAACCTGATCGCACTCTTTACTTGGCAATTCCTACCTCCATCTATAAGACTTTTTTCGGAGAAATTCTGATTCAAGAAGTACTGAAAGAATATCCCGCAAAATTGCTTGTATACAATTTATCAACCCAGGAGATTCAATCATGGATAGACTAAATCACTATCGTCAATGTATTCGCAATTTTCTTAATCAGTATTCTCAGCTTTGGCAAGAGAGTGGTGTTGAAAACCAAATTATTTTTGATTCAGAACATGATCACTACCTTCTCCTCAAAGCGGGTTGGGATGGCGATCACAGAATTTATTATCCCGTTTTACATTTTGATATTAAGGACGAAAAAATCTGGGTTCAAGAAAATACTACAGATATCGAAATTGACAAAGATCTTGAAGAAATGGGCATCTCAAAAAAGGAAATTGTCGTGGGATTCCATCATCCGTTAATGCGCGAGCATTCTGACTTTGCAGTTGCTTAACCCAGAGCTGCTTCATCCTAAATTTCAGTATTTCATGCATCCATAAAAATGTGTGATTGCAGACTTTGAGATATCATTGCTCAATGCTTAAAACCTCCTAAACTCGTTGCTAAAATCTAGAATGAAATGCCCCTGTGAAGAAGGTTGCACCATTGTTTAGTTTTTGCGGGTTATCAACTCTTAATTCGGGCTTATATCAGACAAGGTTTGTGTGTTGATTTAGACTGATTCGAGAGCGAAATCGTGAAAGCATTGCAAGCTTAAAGCCTTGAGGAGTCAGCGATGCAGTGATTGATGAAGTCTTGAGCGAAGTCTTTAATACTGAGATTTAAAGGGCACCAACTTGAGACGGATGCCCCCTCAGACAGAGACTTTACTTAGGCACCGCAGCCGTCAAAACCTCGTGGCCCGTAGCCGTCACCAATACATCATCCTCAATGCGGATGCCAATCCCGCGCCACCGTGCAGGCACCTCTGGCTGATCTTCAGCTAGCTTAATGTCAGGGCCAATATAGAGTCCAGGCTCCACTGTGACCACATTGCCAGCATGAAGCGGCTGCCAAGTTTCCTTCCCAATTTTGTAAAAGCCCGCATCATGGACATCTAAGCCCAGCCAGTGGCCTGTTTTATGCATATAAAATGGCTTGTATTTTTCTTCTTCGATCAGCTTATCCACTTCTCCGACCAGTAGCCCTAGCCCCACGAGTCCTTCTGTCAAAACACGGACGGCAGCATCATGGAAGAAGTTGTAGGGATTTGTGGGCTGGATCTGGGCGATCGCCGCCGTCTGCGCCTTCCGCACCAAGTCATACAAAATTTGCTGCTCTTCTGAGAACCGTTCTCCCACAGGGAATGTGCGGGTAATATCGGCGTTGTAGTAGTCGTAGCTAGCGCCCGCATCAATCAAGAGCAGCTCTCCATCCTGCATCTGACGGTTGTTGGTGGTGTAGTGCAAAATGCAGGCGTTTTCCCCTGAGGCCACAATGGACGGATACGCAGGCCCTTGTGCCCCATTTTTACGGAAAATATAGTCCATCTCCGCCTGGATTTCGTACTCGTAGCGACCGGGTTGGGCCATCTCACGGGCCACGTTATGGGCTTCGACCGAAATGGCGATCGCCCGTCTCATCAGCGCTAACTCGGCGTCGCTTTTGACCATCCGCATGCCGTGGAGCGTAAACCCCACATCCTCGATCGCCTTAGGGCCTGTGCCGCGCTTGCCATAGCTGGTGATGAGCTTTTGCCAGTGGGTGAGGAGGGTTTGGGTAAAGGTGCGATCGTGACCCAGTCTGTAATAAATCCGGTCTGCTTGCTCTAGGTACTTGGGTAAATGCTCGTCTAGCTCTGCGATGGGGTAGGCTTCATCGGCCCCGTAGCGTTCTTTGGCGGCATCGACGCCCACGCGGTAGCCATGCCAGGTTTCTTTTTCTGGGTCTTTGGGCTGCACAAACAAGACAAATTTATGTTCTTCGTGGTGGGGTGCAAACACGGCTACGGCATCGGCTTCGTCAAAGCCCGTGAGGTAAAAGAAGTCGCTGTCTTGACGGAAGTTGTACTCTACGTCATTGTGCATGACCGCTGTGGGGCCACTGCGAAAAATGGCGGTGCCTGTGCCAATTTTCTCCATTAGAGCTTGTCGTCGTTGCTGATATTCTGATTGCATCGCTGTACTACAGAGCAAGAAAAGACATTTACCCTTCCCATTGTGCTACAAACTCTGAATTGCGCGTCTACTCCAGAAGGGCAACATTGAAACCAAGGCTCGTCACCTTCCAAGGCTTTGAAGGTGAAGGCGGAATATTTTTTGAAGTTCAAACCATTCATGCAAAAACGACTGTTTTCGATTCTCTCTTCACTGCTGTTGGTCGGTACACATACTAGTGCTAGTTTTGCCGCTTTCCCATTCCCTGGCGAAGATCCTCATGAGCGCCATATTCTGTCATTTAGATCTGACGACTCTCCTATGAGTAGCTGTAAAGGCACTCTTTTCTTCGATAACTTGAGGCTGAAGGAAATCCTGATGCGGCGAGTGGGTGCAGATATTGCGGATGGGGACTATCTAAAGGCGATCGCCCGTCTAAACGCACTACTCAAAGCCGTTGAGGTATTACCGAGTACCCAAGTCAGAAGCGATTTTCTGCGCAGCATTTTTGACCCCTACATCTATGCCGACTTTATCTATGACGGCGCATCAGTGGTCGATCTTGAATTCCCTGATTATCCTTCTCAACGTAACGATGCCTTGGTTGAAGTGTTTGTGCGCCAATCACAGGTAGACTCCAAGATTCCGGCGCAACGGCTGCTGGAGCAGATTGAAGCGCTCAATCAATCTTTAAGCGAGGCGCATGGTGTCCCTAAGGCCATTACATTCATTCGGCTATCGCAGCAGTATAGTTTGCTGGCACAGCTTGATGTGATGGCAAAGGAAAGATTTCATCAGCGAGCATTGGCTCAACTCAAAGCGGCATCTGTCGCCATTGCATCTATTCGCAATATGCCGATTCGCATCAATATGCTCATTATTCTGGGCCGTCGATATGCGGCAATCGGGGAAATGACGATGGCGAAAACGCTTTTAGATCAGTCCGTACAGTTATTAGCGCAAACCAAAATTTCAAACTCGGAACAAGCCGGAAAGATATCAATTTTACTGGGTAGGCTCCAAGCTCAGCTCGGTCAGTTTGAGGCAGCTTGGGCGACAAGCAGCTCAGATCGCGTTCTGTTGATTGAGGCAATGCTCAAGTCACGATCGCCGCAGTCTGTGCTGCCCTTGGTTCAGACCATAACAAACCCTGAAACAAAAGCTCAGGCGCTGGGGGCAGTGGTGATCGCCTTTGCTCAACAGGGAAATCCTGTCCAAGGTCGCACCATTCTCCAGCAAGCCATTAGCGCCGTTCCATTAGATGAAAATCCACAGGATATTTACCATCCGTGGTTTCTAAGGAACCCACCACCCCCTAAAAAAACGGCGATCAGGCTCGATCTCGTCTTTCCTTTGGTTGCGAACTACGCCAAAGCAGGGCAGACGGAGGCTGCGCTAGAAATTGCTCAGGGCACTCAATCCAAAGCCTTAATGATGGCAATCAAGACAGTCGTTGCGAATGAGTATGCAAAAACGAGAGATCCTCGTGCCACAAATATGATGGATGATGTCAAAACTCAGATGGGGCAAGCGTCCCAAAATGATACGTATCCAGTGGTTAGAATCGTATTCTCTGAACTCATGGAAAATCATCAATATCGCCTTGCCTGGGATATCACCAAGACAATTGATGTTGAAGCCTGGAAGAACTCAGGAATAAGCATAAATGCTCCTGTTGCCTGGACTTTTCTCAATAGGCTTCACGGTTGGCAATCTGAGATTATCAAGGCGGCGATCGCGGACAAACGCTACGACATTGTTTTAGATGCGGCTAGAGAAGATTATGGCCCCTTGGAAATTGCAATTCCAGCCCTTGTAGAAGCTGGGTTTGTAAAAGAAGCGCTGACTGCCATACGTCGGACAGAACCGAGATACCAAGCTGAATTACTAGCAATTCTTGCCCTAAAGCTTGAGCGGCAGCAAAATCTAGCGCAGGCAAAACGCATTTGGGCTGAAGCAATCACCGCTGCCCAACAGATTAAAGAAGGAAAAGAAAGAGCTTGGGCATTGATTAGCGTTGCCGCTAAACTTCAGTACATAGGGCTTGCTGAAAAAGCATAGAAGATAAGAGTTTCAGTGCATCTGAGCGAAAAAGGGGTTGAAAAGTGCAAGAGAAAAGGGAGAAAATGGTCAAAACCCTTGCATATGAGACGGCATGTATCGGATTTCACCTCC
>JANLSD010000401.1:0-5363 GCA_031362245.1 Acaryochloridaceae cyanobacterium OTE_25_metabat_464
CGCTCAAAACAAAGTGCAGATCTCTAATATCTTTGACTGGTATGGCGACGATTGGAAAAAGCAATACAGTGTAGAAGGTCAATTCGCGGGCAGTGACAAGCAGCGTGCCACGCTCAACTTCATTAGCCGCTACGTTAGCCCTCCTGAAAGAGATTATCTTGCTCAGGGAAAATACAAAGTGGGCTACCTCAACTATGATTGGTCACTCAATCGACAGTAAGGCGATCGCCAGTTCTTCCAGGGCGGTTACGCCCCAAGAGTCCGCTCCTTATTGACCTTAATCCTCTACGGAAATCTCCTTCATGAGTTATCTCGAAACCACCGCGCAATTCTACGCCGATGCCGCTGAAACACCCCAAGTAGGGCTGTGCTGCGTCACCTCGCCGCCGATTCAGTTGCCCGGTCTCAATGTGCCAGACATTATGCAGCAGATGAATTACGGCTGCGGCTCTACGGTACATGGCGCTGAACTATTCGGGAACCCAACGGTTTTGTACATCGGCGTGGGTGGCGGTTTAGAGGCACTCCAGTTTGCCTATTTTGGGCGCAAGCCAGGGACGGTCATCGCCGTCGATCCAGTGCCAGAAATGCGGTTGGCGGCGCAGCAAAATCTAGTCTTAGCAGCACAGCAAAACGATTGGTTTGACCCCAGTTTTGTTCAGATTTTAGAAGGGGATGCCTTTGCGTTACCCGTCCCCGATGCCTCGGTGGATGTGGTGGCTCAAAATTGTCTGTTCAATATTTTTGAGGCGGCAGATTTACGGCGGGCCTTAGCAGAAACCTATCGCGTCCTCAAGCCAGGGGGACGGCTGCTCATGAGTGACCCGATCGCAGATCAACCCATCCCCATGCATCTTCAAAAGGATGAGCGACTGCGAGCAATGTGCTTGTCAGGAGCAATGACTTACGACCAATACACTCAATTCATTATCCAGGCCGGATTTGGTCAGGTCGAAATCAGAGCACGGCGACCCTATCGTCTGTTGGACACTCACAGCTATGACTTAGATGCTCCACTGCTGCTGGAAAGTTTAGATTCTGTCTCTTATAAGGTGCCAATTCCAGAGGATGGAGCCTGCATTTTTACAGGCAAAACAGCCATCTATTCGGGTACAGAAGCAATGTTTGATGACAATGCTGGACATGTTTTGCACAGAGGCTTACCCGCTGCCGTCTGTGATAAAACGGCGGGCAACCTTGCGCTGAACTGCCCTCAAGATATTATTGTCACCCCCTCGACTTGGCATTATACAGGCGGCGGTTGCTGTTAGGAGATGGATTGATGATTGTTGCTTTGTTTTTAGCAACCCTATTTTTGGCCTACGCCAATGGTGCCAATGATAATTTCAAGGGCGTTGCGACGTTATTTGGCAGCAAAACCACACCCTATAAACAGGCGATCGCCTGGGCCACTCTCACTACTTTTCTTGGATCGCTTAGCTCCATTGTGCTGGCAGGCAATCTGCTGAAAAGTTTTTCTGGCAAGGGACTGGTGCCCGATGCGATCGCCCTGTCTCCCGCATTCCACTTAGCCGTAGCCCTAGCCACCGGAATCACTATTCTGCTGGCAACACTCATAGGGTTTCCGATCTCCACGACCCACGGTTTGACGGGGGCATTGGTGGGTGCGGGTTTGGTGGCAATGGGTTTGTCGGTTAACTTTGCCGCCTTGGGGAGTGCCTTTGTGCTGCCGCTGCTGCTGAGTCCGGTCTTGGCGATCGCCCTAGGGAATGGATTCTATCGATTGTTCCGCTATCTACGCGTCTCTCTGGGCATCCAGAAAGAATGGTGTATTTGCGTAGGCAACACTCAAACACTCATTCCCGTTGCCCAGGCGGTGGCGGTAGGTGCGTTTCAGACTAGTAGCGTGCCTGAAATGGCAATAGATTCAACCGAAAACTGTACCCAACGGTATAAAGGGCAATATTTTGGGATTCAAAGTCAAACCTTGGTAAATGGGGTTCACTTTATGAGTTCAGGGGTGGTCAGTTTTGCCAGAGGACTCAACGACACGCCCAAAATTGTGGCATTGCTGTTGATTGCCCAAACAGCCTCCATTCCAATTCCGTGGGGGATGTTTGCAGTGGCTTTGGGCATGGCGATGGGCGGTTTGCTAAATGCGAAAAAGGTCGCCCAAACCATGAGCCAGAAGATTACCACCATCAATCATGGTCAAGGTGTTTCGGCGAACTTAGCTACAGGGATTTTGGTGATTGCTGCGAGTCGATATGGGCTGCCCGTTTCAACCACCCATGTTTCTGTTGGCACCATTTTTGGTGTGGGGTTAGGGTCTGGCAAAGTTAACCTCAAGGTGTTTTACCAAATTCTGCTGTCTTGGCTGATGACCTTACCCATTGCCGCAGTTTTCAGCGCCATCCTGTACTGGCTTTTGAATCGTTTCTAGTTTCTACTCAACCAGATATGACGCAAACCATCGCCCTTAATTCACCGGATATCGTTACGCCCTTTGCAGAGCGGCTCATAGCGCCCCTTACTAAGGCACCCATCACCGTACTGCAAATCAACCTGGGCAAACGCTGTAATCTTGCCTGTACCCATTGCCATGTGGAAGCAGGGCCAAACCGCACTGAAGAACTTTCCCCCCAGGTTTGCGATCAGTTGATTGCCTTGATTGATCGATTTCCCCAAATTGAAACGGTAGATCTCACAGGCGGTGCGCCAGAAATGCTCTACGGCTTCAAGCCAATTGTAGAAGCTTCACGACGGACGGGGAAACGGGTAATTGTGCGTTCCAATCTGACCATTTACTTTGAAGATGGATTTGGCGATATCCCAGACTACTGTGCTCAGCATCAGGTACAAATCGTTGCGTCTTTACCCTGTTATCTCGCTGATAACGTCGATAAGATGCGCGGTCATGGCGTATATGATGCATCCATTCGGGCACTGCAATGGCTTAATCGTTTGGGCTATGGGCAGGATTCAAACTTAGTTCTGGACTTGGTTTATAACCCGCCCATTCCGACGAGTGATCGCCCCTTTTCCCTAACACCAGATCAGCAAAATCTAGAACAGGATTACCGCACATTTCTGCAAACGCACTTTGGTATTTCTTTCAGTCATTTATATACAATTACCAATCTCCCCGTAGGCAGAACAGGCCAGTATTTGCAGCGTCAAAAGCTATATCAGCCCTATGTCCAGTTTTTGGCAGACCACTTTAACCCCCAAACCGTTGAGGGACTCATGTGCCGCAATGAGCTATCGGTAGACTACTTGGGCAATGTCTACGACTGCGACTTTAACCAAATGGCTGAAATCCCCGCAAAAACTCCGCAGGGAGAGCCATCAACAGTCGCAAAGCTCTTGGCGGAGGGCACCCTAGAGTTAATTAAAGAGATTCAAACCGCACTCTATTGCTATGGCTGCACAGCAGGCTGTGGTTCTAGCTGTGGTGGTGCATTAACCTGAAATTCTCCAGAATGGCCTTCCCTATCTCCTCCATCTTCCCCATGCCTTCCAACCATCCCATTCACTTCATCCACAAACATTGGCTCCTGCTAGGGTTAGCAGTTGCTGGGGCGATCGCCGTACTGATGCTGCATCAGGGAACCCTTCACGCGCTCTGGAACTGTCTCCTAGATTTAGGAACTTCCGACCCCCTCACGTTTATTCTCTTTTTCAATCTGGCAAGTCTATTTTGTATTCCTGCCTCTTTACTGGCCATTAGAGCAGGGTTTATGTTTGGTTTGGGGCGGGGTTCTCTCTATGTTTTAGTGGCAGCCATTATCGGTGCAACGATCGCATTTTTAATGGGTCGTTATTTAGCCCACGAGTGGGTATGGCGCAAGGTGCAGCAGCATCGGCGGTTTCATGCAATCGCCCAGGCAGTTACCAAAGAAGGTTGGAAGATTGTGCTACTAACACGCCTCTCACCGCTGTTTCCCTTTAATATTACTAACTATGCCTTTGGAGTTACGCAGATTTCTCTGAAGCAATATATTTTAGGGTCTGTGGGGATTTTGCCCGGTACTGTTTTGTATACCTATATCGGTTCCATAGCCCATGAGTTGAGCACAACTGGGCACTCAACTGCATCCATGCCATTAGGGGTTCAAATCGCGCAGTGGGGACTGCGATTGACGGGACTGGTTGCCACAGTTATTGTCACTCTTTATCTTAATCGGGTTGCGAAGAGAGCCTTAAATCAACGAGTAGATTCTGCCTATATACATTCTTCTTCCTCAAATTTTTAATTTATCCCCTATGGTCTATTTTTGCTCTAAAGGTGCTGCTTCCATCGCTTTGGCCTTACTCAGTTTTGGGCTGATCCTGAACGTAGCAGATACTCCGGCGATCGCCTTGCATCCAGGCTTCCTCCAAGCTGCCGCCCAACCCCCTACCTCCGGCTTTAACCCCCAAGAACTCTTGCGCGGTTCCCTGGAATGGGTCAATGGACTGGGAAGCGTGGGGGCGATCGCCTTTATCCTCATCTACCTCCTTGCCACGGTGGCCTTCTTCCCTGGTTCCATTCTCACGCTTGGTGCTGGAGTCGTTTTTGGGGTTGTGTTAGGTTCCCTCTACGTCTTTATTGGCGCAACCTTAGGGGCTACTGCGGCGTTTCTGGTGGGTCGCTATCTGGCGCGGGGATGGGTCTCTAAAAAAATTGCAGGGAATCCCAAATTTCGTGCCATTGATGAAGCCGTCGGTCGCGAAGGCTTCAAAATTGTATTGCTTACCCGTCTTTCCCCCGTCTTTCCTTTTAACCTGCTCAACTACGCCTATGGTGTAACGGGCGTTTCCCTCAAAGACTATGTTTTGGCATCCGTGGGGATGATACCAGGCACTATGATGTACGTTTATATCGGCTCCCTGGCGGGAAGCCTTGCCACCTTGGGCACAGGCGCACAGCCTACCAATCCAGGTGTGCAGTGGGCCATCCGCATCATTGGCTTCATTGCCACCGTCGCCGTCACGGTCTATGTTACCCGCGTTGCCCGTAAAGCCTTAGCCGAAGCTGTTCCAGACCCAGAGTAGAAAGGAGAAGCGAATGTCTAACTCAAGTGTCGAATCCGTCAGTATTTTGCCGATGGATGAATATAATCAGACCCTTGTGTCCTACGTGCATCCCAATGACTGGGTGAATCCCACCCCTGCGGCAACCTATGATTTGGTCGTAATTGGGGCTGGGACAGCAGGACTAGTAGTTGCTGCTGGTGCCGCAGGTTTAGGGTTGGGGCTAAAAGTTGCGCTCATTGAAAAACATTTAATGGGGGGCGATTGCCTCAATGTCGGCTGTGTCCCGTCCAAATGCATTATCCGGTCGTCACGGGTGATAGGGGAATTATGGGGGGCCAAGGAACTGGGTATTCAGATTCCTGAGGCGATCGCCATCGATTTCC
>JANLSD010000250.1:0-29271 GCA_031362245.1 Acaryochloridaceae cyanobacterium OTE_25_metabat_464
CATAAATCTCAGTATGGCAGACCTTACGGGCGCTAATTTAACCAAAGCAAATCTAAAAGGATTATCGCTCCTAATTGGGGCAGAACTCGCCCATACTGACTTACGCGAAGCCAATTTGAGCGGTGCAGTATTAACAGGTGCAAATTTATCGGGTGCAAATTTGAGCGGTGCTAACTTAAATTGTGCAAATTTAGATGGAGCTGATTTAAGGAATGCAAACTTAAGTGGGGCTAATCTTCAAAATGCCAGTCTCTATAATGCTCAACTGAGTCAAGCAAGTTTTGAAGGTGCAGTTTTGATGGGTATTAAGGGGATGGTTCTTAATACTGCTGGAGGATCGCATATCAAGACTTAGACATAAAAATACTTAATATCTCAAAATTTGTCCCAATTTGTAAAAGACCAATGTTGAATTTTTTTAGAAATAATTCTTCTAGTTCACTTCAATCGCCAGGTTTAAAGTTTCTTCAGGCTTGGCGCTATGACCCAGATATGGGTAAAAAACGAGACTTTCGCCTGGATTTCCTGAGAGGAATAGCCATTGTATTTATGGTGGTCAATCACCTTGAGAGTCACTCTTACTTCAATAACATCACTCAAGGCCATATCTACGCTAGCGCCGCAGAGGGGTTTGTGTTTCTGTCAGGATTTGTATTGGGTATGGTGACGCTCAAACGCATTGACCGTGAAGGTCTAAAGAGCGCTATGAAGAAGCTGTTAGATCGATCGCGCGTCCTCTACGTCACCAGCTTTACGCTCATGGTTGTGCTGGGCTTATTAAGCACCATTGCACCAGGGATGACCCGCCCCAGCTTTGAGGCTGCACCAGGTACCTGGTGGCAAATTATAGTCGCTGCCGCAACGTTCCATCTTGCGCCACCTGTAATTGATATTTTGCAGCTTTATGTACTGCTGCTGCTGGTTTCACCAGGGATTTTTTGGCTGTTACGGCGCGGATTCTGGCTGCCCATACTGGCAATTTCATGGTCGCTGTGGGGGCTTCAGCAGGTTCATCCCTATTCCTTTAGCCTCCATCCCATTGACCGAGAGTTTCCTTACTTTACCTTTGCCACTTGGCAGTTGCTCTATGTCCACGGTGTCTTAATGGGCTACTACCGGACAGAGGTAGGAAAAGTCTGGAAGCGCATCCCCAAACTGCCGTTTTTGCTGGCAATGGGGGGGCTGGTGATTGGGTTTATTGTTGCCGCCCAGTACGATATGCAGCTAGGGCTTTGGCCTGCCAATGTTACAAATCGGGCACTCTGGCTCCGGTTTACTGATCGCAGTATTAATGGTCCCATTCGGTTGGTCAATCTCGTGGCGTTGTTCTCGCTCATGTTCGCCGCTGTTGATGCATTCTGGAAGCCGCTCTACAAGACTTTAGGGAGTTTACTAGTGCCTTTAGGTCAGAACTCGCTTTATGTCTACATTTTGCACGTCCCCGCGACCGTGGTGTGGTTCTTGATTCCTGGCCTTGTGCAGGGCAGCGCCTGGTTGACCACAGTGCTTCAGGCTGTGGCGATCGCAGGGTTCTGGTTCCTGATTAAGTACAAGGTTTTGTTCAACATCATTCCCCGATAAAGATTCATTTTTCTGAGCTGAGTGCTGACCCAGCAGGAGATATCTCTATGCGCCTCCGTTATTTATCTTTGGCCTATCACCATGACTAGTCTTCCCCTTCGTTCTCGTCGCCCTTGGTCAGCCATTCTTTCCGTTTGTATTGTTCTGTCTGCCTTATTTGTTCACCAGCTTTTGCTGTGGCAGGAAACCAAGGTATTACCCACCCCCATTTCCCGCAGCATCCCTTTTAGTGGTGAAGATCACCAATTAGCAAACAATGCATGGCGCTACTTTGAAGCCAATCGACTCCCCACAGGGCTAGTCTCTTCCGGGGATAAGTTTCCTGCAACCACCATGTGGGATGTTGCCAGCCAGCTTGCGGGCATGACCGCCGCCCGCGAACTCAAGCTCCTGCCGGCGGATGAGTTTGACCGCTGGATGAATCAAACCCTAACCTCTCTCGCCAAGCTACCGCTGTACCATAAAGAGCTGCCCAACAAAGCCTACAACGCCGCTACTCTAATCCCCGTCAGCTACGGCAAGCTCGATCACTACCAAGAAATTGGATTTTCTGCCCTCGATCTGGGGCGACTATCTCGCTGGCTCGATATCGTCGCCGCCCGCTACCCCCAACATGCCGCTGCGGTTAAAGCCATTACGTCTGAGTGGACCTTAACGCGCCTCGCGGCAAACGGTCAGCTCATGGGCGCAACTGTCAAAGACAACAAAGAAACCTGGAATCAGGAAGGGCGATTAGGCTATGAACAGTATGGAGCCTACGGGTTAGCAAAGCTGGGCGTACAGGCAAAGGTGGCCCTAGACCCCAAGGCCGAAATGACGACGGCGAAGGTGATGGGCGTTGACGTTCCTGTCGATAAGCGCACCACTTACCATAACTACGTCACCAGCGAACCCTATATTTTGGATGGACTCGAAAGCGGTTTTAAGGCGCTACCCGTTGAGTATGCAGGGCGCGTACTTCAGGCGCAACAGCAGCGCTATTTAGACACCCATCAGCTCACCACCTGGTCCGAAGACAATTTAGACAAAGCCCCCTGGTTTGTCTACAACACGGTCTACGTCAATGGCGCACCCTGGAAAAGCATTGATTCTTCCGGCAAGGACGCAAGCGAATTTCGCGGCAGCAGCACCAAGGCAGCAGTGGGCTGGCACATGCTGTTTAGAACTCGCTACACCGCAAAAGCCTACAAAGGTCTGCGCTGGCTGGCTGACCCCTCTAAGGGCGTTTTTGCGGGATACTACGAAACCACCCAACAGCCCAATCGTGCTCTCACGCTTAATACCAACGGCATTATTTTAGAAGCACTGCTCTACAACCAAGCTGGGAAGCCTCTAGAGGCATGGGCACATGAAGCACACTAGGCATTTTGCACAACGGTCCTTAATTTTTTTACTGGGCGTGTTGATCAGTGTTGGCTGCTGGATACTGGGCAGCGATTGGCAGGCAACCGTTCCGGCGGTGGCAGTGGAAACTCACGCCTCTATGATAGGCGCGCCTGCTGCATCTCCCAAAGTTGTTTTTTTTGGGTCAAGTACAACCGTAGGCGTGGGGGCAACCAGGGGCGATCGCCGCTGGAGTACGCTGCTGTCTCGTTACCTAGACTGGCAGGAATTTAATGAAAGCTTATCGGGTTCTTCCCTTTCCAAAGCCCCTCGAACAGACAAATCTTGGCCGATTCCAGCAGCGGTGCAGCGGTGGAAAGATGCTGTGCTGAGAAGGCATCCTGACCGAGTGGTGATACTATACGGTGCCAATGATGCATTTTGGAAGCTTCCCCTTGGCGATGTCCGCTCACCCGCTACCTTTCGGGGAGACTTAAAAACCCTGCTGTCTGAGATGACTACTGAGTTTCGTCCCGATCAGTTAATTGTGGTTACACCTCAGCCCAATCAGGCTACTTTGGATCGGCGATCGCCCTACGACACCGCACTTAAAGAAGGTGCAAAAAAGATTGGCGCTCATTTTATTGATTCAACTCAAGCCCCTGATTTTGCAGAAAACTTAGCCGATTTATCTGCCGATGGTCTTCATCTCAACAATCTTGGACATGCAGCCTTCGCCTCATATTTAGCGGGAAAGCTTGCAGATCAGGGTATTACCCCTCCGCCACCGCTTGCTCAAGGCGGGACTTCGCTTCCCAATGCCCAGGAAGCCTTATCGGGTGGATTTTTGCGCGTTGATCTAGCACATCCGCTCAGCTTCGGAGAACTTCGCACAATTTCTGCGCGTTGGGTAGCACCTGGGAAGGCTCGATTGATGGTGCTGCGACCGGATGGTCGGGATGGGTATGAGGCCATCTACCGAACGCCCCTATTTTCAGTTCAACGGGGTCAGACGCAAACGGTTGTTCCGCGCTGGTGGGTGCTTAAGGGCGATCGCCTAGCAGTCTGGACAGATACCAACTGTCTCGGGTCAGAGCCTTCTCGTACACCTCAGCATCTCGCGTTCTCGCAGGATCTATCTGCTGCATTAACAGACGTTAAATCTACGCAGGGTCGAGCTGAACTAAACGCCCTAGCGGTTTGGACAGGCCCCACACCAGGGGCCTAAACCCAAAAATCTGATTAAACTCTCAATTTAAAAAATAGGAATTACAAAAAAGGAAGCTTTTGATATGAGGCGCAATTACAAAGTTTTACTGTTTCTAGTGGGCAGCCTTACGATAAATCTCAACACCCTTTTTCTCAGCCTACCCGCAGCTTCAGAAGAAGCGCAGATTTTGCCGCCTCAAGTGCTCCCAACCTGCTCAGAGAAGCTGCCGATTTTAGAAGCAGATAAAGCCTCGACAGGCAAAGAAACCATTCCTGTCGTCACAGCAGTTCCAACTAGCCCAGGCTCAAGCACCGTTGCGCCGCTGACCGTCTCAACAACAGACTCAGTTTCTACAGCCGCAATCCCTAAGCAAGAAGGCCCGAAAACAGCTCAAAGCTCCAAAACGAACCCAGCACCTAAAATTAGCCATAGTCTTTTAACATCGACACCGTTATCAGTTCCCTCTGTTGAGCCACCCACCCCGTCTGGTGCTACATCATTGGTTAAACCTTCATACAAATCACTTCCCCTGGCTCCACCCAACCCGAACAGCGAACGACCCGCAGATCCGTTGGCTCAATCCGTTATTCCTGCCTCGCCGTCGCTGCCTCCTGTAGTAGTGTCTAGTGCCTCCCCAGCAGAGATACCCCACACGCGCTATCTGCCAGCGCTCCCTAACTCATCATCTGAACTTGCAACATCAGGAGTGTCTGAAAGTAAACCCACAAGTTTAGAGCCGGAATCGCCCATTACTACGCCCTCGAACCTTCAGGCCACGATAGGCTGTGCCCCAGTGGTAGAAGGCGGGTCAGTGGTAGATAGCACTCAAACAAGCGTTTTGCCTGAGACAGCCAAAGCGGAAGGTCCTGCGCCCTCTCCTAACAATGATGATCTTGAGAAGAGCATAGAACATTCAGAACGATCTCTAAAAGGGTTTCGCCCTTTTTAGCGGTTATGGGATTTACTCGGGGGCAGCTGGATCGCTAAAACTTAACGTTTACGCCTCCTAAAATTGTATTGGTATTGGCTGAGCCATTCCCAACATTTCCTCCTGTAAAAATGTTGGAGTAAGCATAGCCAAAATCAATTTCAATATTTTTCGTAATCTTTGCGCTACAGAGTGCCTGGAGTGTATTGGCATTGCTAAACTTATGATTGGCTCTCTGTTGCCCAAGGGATGCCGAAAGGCGACAGGATAAAAACTTGGTTATTTTATCTTCCCAAGCCACCTCAAGGTTATAAACTAAAAAATCTGGAGGAGAAAAATAACCGCTTTTCTTGGAGAGATCCTTGCTAAAGTTCCATGAAAAAAGATTTCCAGCCACGGAGAACTTGCCAATTTTTCTTTCAATTCTATTAAACGACTGAAATTCTTGGTTGCCATCATTCAAGATGCCAACATAATTAATTGAGGAGAGGCTAGTTTTTGAGTCAATTTGCCAAAATAGGCTGCCCCTAGCCCGTAAGTATTGAATTCGATTTTGAATGGTTTCTGGATTGAATTTATAAGGGCCATAGTCCACTTCTGCCGAAACCAGTAGCGCTTTGCCCAATTTAGATGGAATTTTAATTTCAGTTTTAACATTAGCCTTAAAACTGTATGCAATCGGTACGCGGCTAAACCAGTCAATTCCGGTCGAGACTGAAACAGTCGTATTCTTCCCAATTTCTCTCACCCAACCAACCTTCAGCGGTATATTTTGAATAGGCTTTACTGTGGATTGGGAATAGGTGTTAAAGCCTGAACTAACAGTCAATAGATCTTTGTTAAACAATTCAAACACAGCAGTACCATTTGATACCTGACTCCCTTGCCCTAAACTACTAACACTGCTGCTAGAATCATTACTTAAACTTTTTAAGACGATTAAAGGTATTTTGTGTTTACTTTTGCTTTTTGTTTTTTGTGATTTCGCTAACTTTTCCTGTTTTTTAGATTCTTCTTTTGCTTTTTGCTTGGCTTCCAGCTCTGATTTCTTTTGTTTCTCTTTGTCAAGCTTTGCTTGTCGTTGTTTCTCCTGTTCTATAGCCTTTATTCGCTTTTGTTCCTGTAGTTCTGCTCGTTCTTGTTCTTGAAATAAAGCCTCTTTAGCTTTTTGTTCTTGTTTTCTTTGGAGCTTTTGATCTTCTTCTAATGCTTGTTTTTGTGCCTGCTCTAATTTTTTCTTTGTTGTTCGTTCCACCTCTAAAATTTTTCGTCGTATTTCATCTTCCTTCGCTTTGGTTCGCCGCTCTTGTTCGACTTTTCTGATTTTTTCTGCATCACTAAGTTGAGGCCACCCTAGCTTTTCGTTTGAATCACTTGCGTTTGAAGGCTGAGAATCTGGTTCTGTTAGGTTGGGGGACTTTAATCCTGGTTTGAAATCATCTGGACTACCGATTAAAATTGGAGTAAAAGAGGAGCCTGGAGTTCTTAGATCGGTTGTAGGTAGGGTTAATACTGTAGATTTAATATTTTCTTGAATAGGTAAAACATTCTGGACAGCAGAGGCATTTATACCCATCAAGTTCCAGATTGCCAATACACTCATGTTCTGAATCAGAATCTTTAAGTACTGGATTTTATGAATCCGATATTTCATACAGAAATAGTGTTGATCTCAGCTCAAATAAAGAAATAAAATAATGGGTTTTACCCAAGTGAATTTGTGACACTCCATATTTTGAGCGGGATGCTTGTACCACCGCTAATTAAAGTTTTTCCGGTTCGATCTAGGGCGAGGGCAGAGTTAACGTAACTAAAGTGTCCTTTGAGCGTACGTAGGTGCGCACCGTTCTCTAAATTCCACATCCGAATTGTGTTGTCTTTACTACTGCTAAAAAGAGTCTGACCATCGGCTCGAAGTGCAATGGCACTAATTGGCGCGGTATGGCCTTCTAATCTGTTTAAAATTTGACCGTTGCTCAAATTCCAAATGCAAATCACATTGTCATTGCCACCGCTGACGAGGAATTGCCCATCTGGACTGAGCGCCAGGGTATTAACCCAAGACTGATGCCCGCTGAGGGTATATCGAAGCTTTCCTCGGGCGAGATCCCAAGCTTTAATCAGGCGATCGCCACCGCCACTAAAGCAAGTTCGTCCGTCAGGACTAATAACAATAGCTTTAACGCCAGCATTTCCCCCTTTGAGGGTATGCAGTAATTTCTGATGGGGGAGATGCCAAACTCGGATAGTGCGATCGTCGCTACCGCATACGAGGGTTTGACCATCGGGGCTAATGGCGATCGCATTCACTCCAGCGGCATGACCTTCGAGGGTAAATAAAATTGAGCGGCTGGCAAGATCCCAAAGTTTGATGGTTTTGTCATAACTTCCGCTTGCCACAGTACGCCCGTCGGGACTAAAGGTGAGCGTGCTAATCATGCCAGAATGACCTGTTAGCGTTAGAAGCGGCAGCCGCTTTACAAAATCCCAGAGTTGGATAGATGTGTCGTTGAAATCGCAGGCAAAGGTAAGTCCATCGGGGCTAATGGCGATCGCGTTGACCCATGTAGAAGCCGCACCAGGACATCCGATACATTCAACCAGCGGGTCGGGGTTTAGCGCTTTGAGGTTTAGATGGATTGTAGGTTCAGTGTCAGCAGGCTGAATGCTCTGGACATCGTTTACAATTCCTTCGGGCTGAAGATTTGTATCTGTGCCTGTATGAACTCTCAACATCAATTGCCGCAGCCCTAAGACCGGATTGGATCGCATCATAGCCCCCCTCTAAATCGCTAAACCGACTTAGCTTTTTGCTGCGATCGCCCTTCAGCATTACAGCAGCTAGCTTATCGGTCATAGCCTAGAGTGCCCATCACAGCATCCGAATCAACGCTTAGGCGCAACGACTTCAAATCTGTATGCATTTTGACTCAAAAAAGCCCCTTGAGCATCCACAACCTTGAGCTGAAGCTCATAGTTCCCCAAGGGAACAGGCAGCAGCGTGATGGGCCGGACGGGAGCGCCAGAATCTGGATTAAGTGAAATCGGAATCTCCCCACCTTTGACAACCCGATGGTCTTTAAGAAAGGTATAGCTTAGCGTCGATTTTGGATATGACTGCCACAGATCGTTGACGACCCAAAGATCGAAGGAAATGGGCTTGTTTAGCATCACCGTTTTTTGAGGGTTTACCACCATCGGCAAAATTGGCTGAAAGGCTTGCTGTAATGCGGTATAACCTGGCTTGGGGTTGCGCCAATAATCAACCATGCCCCAGTTAATCGACGGCCAACACTCTGAAAACATAAACTGAAAGATTGCTGAAACAGGCTGGTAGCGTTGTCTACGATAGGCTTCGGCGGCAAACTGGTTTACGTCTGCTTGGTAACGCTGAGTATTATCAACGAATTCTGCGGGGTTATTGCCCATCGAAACCTTAGCAAGCTCAAAGGTTTCGTGGCGCTGAAAGTTGTGGAATTCCCATTTTTTCCACTTTGCTTCTGTATCCGGCCAAAGATCAGATTCTGAAAACATTCGCCTGAGCGATCGCAAATCTGGCAGTGCCTGCGCCCCAAATTCGCTAATGATGCTTTCTTTGGTTGGCTGTGCATATTTTTCGTAGGTAAAAGAGTACCAGCCCCACCAGGGATGTTCGTCAACGCCAGAGTAGGAATGCACGTAGCGGGTTGGGTCAAAGGTGCCCAAACTGCTATAAAGCTGGCGATCTAACTGTCGATTTTGCTGGGGATTGTAGCTTTTATACTTGTACTTCATCCAGGTGGCGTTCCAGGGTGGCTCGTTGTGGAGGCTCCAGGCCATGATGGAAGGATGGTTGTACAGCAGGTTCACCATATCCTTGGCTTGCTTGATGGCCTCTCTCGTAAACTTCGGATCTTCGGTATAGCCCCACTGCAACGGAAAATCTTGCCACACGAGTAAGCCAGCGCGATCGCTGAGATCATAGAAGGCTTGTCCGCTCACATGGGCATGTACCCGCACGGCGTTGATATTGGCCTTCTTCATCAGATCTAGATCGGCCTGATATTTCTCTGGCGTCATTTCGCTCAGCCATTGGGAGGCAATGTAGTTCGTACCTCTAATAAAAAGTCGTCTGCCGTTGAGTTTCCAGACTTTTTCGGTTGGGTCAAAGGCAATGGTGCGAAAGCCAAAGGTGGTTTTGGTTTGGTCTAGGAGGCGATCGCCCTGCCGAGCCTTAATCGTCAGCCTATATAAATTAGGCACCCCGTGATCCCAGGTTTCCCATCGCTTGGGATGGTCTGTAACTACAGGAAGGATGAGACGATTGAGTCCAGGCCGGAGTTGAACGGTGCGATGCTGGGGGGCATCCGGTACGCCTGAAAAGTTGTCAGGGCTGAGCTGCATTTCTAGGTCAACCGCAGTTGTTATTTGTCCGGCAAAGTTGATGGTTAGAGCAACTTCCGCTGTAGCTGGGGTCTTGTCCATTTCTAGATGCGGCGTAACCTTCACCTGCTCAATTGCCGCAGTCTCCGACACTTTTAGATAAACAGGTGCCCAAATGCCCCCCGTGTTATGGTCTTGGGCAGCAGCCGTCCAAGCGCCGCCTGGTCGCGCATCATGATGCCCCAAGACGCCTTTAATCAGACGCTTGTGGAGCGACCAGTCCGCCGTTTCAATTTCCTTAGGGCTATTAACCCGCACCAAAATCTCGTTCTGGCGGTCAGTGTAAAAAGATTTAGACACATCAAATCGAAAAGGCTGAAAATAGCCTTCATGAAACCCCAAATAACGCCCATTGAGCCACACGTCTGCCGCGTAGTCTACGCCCTCAAAAACAAGCTGAAGCGTTTTGTTCTTTAAGTTTGGGTTGCCCTGAAATTGATGGCGATACCAAACAACGCCAGACAAATCATGACCAGCGGTATACCAGTTGGAAGGTACGGCGATCGCCTGCCATTGCAATTTATCCGTCGGTAGTGTTTGTGTAGGGGAAGGAGCCAGCGGTAGCGACTTAGCTGAGGAATCGGCAGCAAACTGCCATGTCCCCGTCAGCGGAATCGTTTGATAAAAATTATCTTGGTTGCTAATGAGCGGGGCTAAGTCCGAGCGAGATGCAGCAAGAGACAAGTCCTGAATGCAAACTGTAATGCCCCCTCCCACGGGAAGACCTATTAGCAACGAGAAAAGTATTTGCTTATAACGCCATAACTTAAACATCGTCGATTCAAATTTGAAGTTCAATCTGCTTGACCCACAATATGTCCGTCCATCGTCCATCGATGGACGATTCAAATTTGAAGGGGTGGTGTCTGGTGATACAGGACTAAATTTATCATTCCCAAGATTCTCAATCTTTTATCGTAGAACAGTCAATTTAGTTAAAAAAGGGTGCTCATCATATTATTGAAAGCTTAATAGGGCGATTTTAAGTTCAAAAGGAGTTAAGGAATAAAATATATTGCTTTGGGCTAGTACAGACTACATCGGGAAGTCCTAAAGAAAAAAAACTCAGATTTTGGGCACTCTAGGAAGTGTATAGCTGTAATCGCTGACTGTGTAACCATATTCCTTGCCTCGTCGGCCATGCAACAAGACATGCCAAAACCCGATCAACTTGCGTCACCGTCCGCTCAAAGAACCGCATCCATCTCACTGCGGTTACTTTTAGTGTTACCGTTTGTCTTGCAGATTTTTGTTGCAGTTGGATTGGTTGGATGGTTGTCTTTACGAAACGGAAAACAAGCTGTTCATGAGCTGGCCGATCAACTAATTGACAAATCTCAAAGTCTAGTTGATGAGCATTTAGATAGCTATTTAGCAGAACCCCATCGCATTAATCAGCTCAATGCCGAAGCCATTGGGCTGGGGGAGCTAAACCTCAATGACTTTAACCATTCAGGTCGTCACTTCTGGAAACAGACGCAGTCCTTCAACGTCAGCTACATTGGCGGTGCGCTACCTACAGGTGAATTTTCTGGGGCTGGACGTTGGGTTAAGGGACAAGGCACAACCATTGACGAACGGTCTAAGAGACTGGGCTACCGAAACTATACCTATGCAACTGATCGCCAAGGCCATCGCACCAAAGCAGTTTTGATCTACGGGTACAACCCAAAAGAAGAGAATTGGTATCCAGCCGCACTGAAGGCAAAAAAGCCCGTGTGGTCTGCTGTGTATAACTGGAGTGATACCCCTGAAATTCTTTCCATTGATGCAGGCTACCCTGTCTATGACGTTCAACATCGCCTGATCGCTATCCTGGATGTGTCGCTCCTGCTTTCAGAAATCAGTAAGTTTCTACAACAAGTCACTCTCAGCCCTAGAGGGAAAATATTTATTATTGAACGCAATGGTAATCTCATTGCCAGTTCTACTCAGGAACAACCCTTCACGCTGATTAAGGGCAAGGCAGAACGACTGAGTGTTTTTCAAAGTCAAGATCCTCTGATTCGTGCCACAAGCAAGGCTATCCAACAAAAAATCGGGGACTTTAACCGCATCAATACCAAAAAATTATTCGATTTCAAGTCAAATGATCGTCGTCAGTTTGTAGAAGTTTCTCCCTGGCAGGATAAGTTTGGGCTAGACTGGTTAGTCGTCGTCACCATTCCAGAAGCGGACTTTATGGCTCAGATTGATGCCAACACTCGCACGACGACAATACTGTGTTTTGCGGCGTTGGTGGGGTCAACAATATTTGGGTTACTGATGTCTAGATGGGTCACTCAACCGATTCGACAGTTGAGTCGGGCTAGTCAGGCGATCGCAGACGGTCATCTAGACCAACAGCTGCCTACGGGGTCAATTCGAGAATTAAACGATTTAGCGCAATCTTTTAATGGAATGGCCGACAAGTTACGTCAATCCTTCAATCAGCTTGAGGAACGAGTCCAAGATCGAACCGCTTCTCTGCAAGAAACCGAAGCGCGGTATCGCCGTATTTTTGAACAAGCCAGTGAAGGGATCTTTCAAACCTCCTCCGATGGACGTTACCTCAGGGCCAACCCAGCCCTTGCCAAAATCTATGGTTACGAATCGCCCCAAGCATTGATTGACCACTGTCAAAACATCACCGAATCGCTTTATTTTGATGCTGACCGTCGCCAACAATTCATCGAAACTATTGAACGCGAAGGGGTGGTATCAGAATTTATATCGCAGGTCAGAACCGCTAACGGGGAATTAATCTGGATTGTTGAGAATGCCCATCCAGTTTGTGACGATAAAGGCCAACTGTTATATTACGAGGGAACCGTTCAAGATATTACCCATCGCAAAGAAACTGAAGCCATCCTTAAGCGGCAGTTGTCTGCCATTGAAGCGGCCAGCGAAGGTATTGCAGTTTTGACCAACAATCGGTTTATTTATCTCAATCTTGCCCATATTACGTTGTTTGGCTACGACTCGTTAGAGGAATTGATCGGGCAATCTTGGACGGTGTTGTACTCCCCCGCAGAAGTTCAACGATTTGAAGAGGAGATTGTCCCGATTCTTATGGAACAAGGCCATTGGCAGGGAGAAATGCTGGCTCAGCGCAAAGACGGCAGTTTCTTTGCGGAGGAACTTTCCCTAACGTTTTCTGAGAATGGGGATTTGATATGCGTGTGTCGAGATATTACTGAGCGCAGGCTGACTCAGGTACGTCTAGAAGCATCTAAGGAATCAGCAGAGAAGGCCAGTCGTGCCAAAAGTCAATTTCTCGCCAATATGAGCCATGAGCTAAGGACGCCTCTCAATGCCATTATTGGGTTCACACAACTAATGGCGAGAGATAGTTCGCTCAAAGGCGAGAATCAGGAATTTGTCGAAATTATCAACCAGAGTGGGGAGCATTTATTGGGGTTGATTAACGACATTTTAGAAATGTCGAAAATTGAGGTGGGGTTGGTTATCCTCACGGAAAATAGGTTTGACCTCTATTGGTTGCTGAAGTCCGTTGAGACATTATTTAAGCTTAGAACTGAGGCCAAAGGGCTTCAGCTCATCTTTGTGAAAGCAGATAATGTACCTCAGTATATTGAAGCCGATGAAATCAAGCTGCGTCAGATTTTAATAAACTTACTCAGTAATGCGGTCAAATTTACCCAGTCGGGCAAGATTCAGGTGAGCGTAAAGGTCGGGCTAGGGGAGGAACTAGAATATGACGAGCCATTCCAGCTTTGGCTTGATGTCGAAGATACAGGTGCAGGTATTGCAGAATCTGAAATCGATCGTTTATTCCAGCCTTTTATCCAAACGGCATCAGGGCGACAATCCCAGCAAGGGACGGGTTTAGGACTTGCCATTAGTCGTAAGTTTGCCCATTTGATGGGCGGTGATTTGACGGTTCGCAGTGAGGCAGGGGTTGGGACAACCTTTACGTTATCAATTCAGACGCGTTGTGCGGTTCCTGATGCGATCACCAGTAACCCATCTGCTCTTCGGGTGATTGGGTTAGTGCCAGGTCAACCCAGCTATCGGATTTTGGCGGTGGACGATAAGCCTAATAACCGCCGACTTTTGGTGACACTTTTATCTTCCTTGGGCTTCCAGGTGGGTGAGGCAGCCAATGGGTTAGAAGCCATTTCAGTTTGGGAGGATTGGTTCCCCCATCTGATTTTGATGGATATGCGAATGCCTGAGATGGATGGCTATGAGGCAACTCGACGGATCAAAGCCCATCCTAAAGGCATGGCAACCCCCATTATTGCCTTAACGGCAAGTGCGCTTCATGAGGAGCGGCATGAAATGATTGATGCGGGTTGTGATGACTGTGTTTATAAGCCGTTCCGTGAAGAGGAGTTAATGGCGACGCTGGTTAAGTATTTGCATGTTGAATTTGTATATGAGCAGACTACTGTTGCGCCAGAGGCTCTATCTTCGGAGTTGGGACTGACGGCTGCGGCGATCGCCGCTGTGATGGATGAGGCTTGGATCCAATCACTCCAAACCGCTGCCAAAAGCTGTGATGACGACCAAATTTATCCGCTAATTGCTCAAATTCCGCCCGAATATACCCATCTGACTGAAGGGTTAACGCAATTGACCGAAGAGTTTGCCTTTGACCAGATTGTAAAACTGACCCGATGCGAAGTAGGACTAGTCGCAAACAGCTGATGTAGCCACAACAATTATTTGTTCAAGGCAGGCAGGGTATGCGAAGCTCTAGGTATAGTCCCTAGCCTACGATCAATGAATGGATGATTTTATTGCAACCTATGGCTCCCTCCTGATTTCAATGCTGTTGGGGGCAATGCTGGGGCTGTCTCTGTATTTGCCACTGATGGCGGGGCAGTTGTCTTTGGCTAGCCCTGGCTTTTATGCCCTAGGAGGCTATGTGGCTGCCATTTTATCAACCCAGGTTTTTAAGACGGAGGGAATATTATTTCCAATTCCGTTGTTGCTGCTAGAAATGGCGATCGCCGCGTTCCTCTGCGCCATCCTAGGCGTACTCGTAGGGGTTCCGGCATTGCGGCTGAAGGGGATTTACTTGGCGATCGCCACCATTGCCTTTGTCGAAATTCTGCGCATTTTATCCCTGAATTTGGATATCACAGGGGGTGCCGTTGGTATCTTTGGGATTCCGCAGCCCTTTAATAGCGCCATTGAGTACCTGTGGGTGGTGTTGCCTCTGCTGCTGCTGAGCATTGCCTTTGTCTATCGCCTTGAAAACATCCGCGTGGGACGTGCCTTTATTGCGCTGCGTGAAGATGAGTTGGCGGCGGATGCAATGGGCATTAACCCCACCTACTATAAGGTTTTGGCCTTTACTCTGGGCGCAATTTTAGCAGGCATTGCAGGCGCTGTGAGCGCTCATTTCCTAAACACTTGGAATGCTCGTCAGGGCACCTTTGATGCCAGTATTATTTATCTGACTTTTGTCCTGATTGGCGGCTCCCGTACCTATCTGGGGCCAGTTTTGGGTGGAATGGTTTTCACGGCACTGCCGGAAGTCTTGAGGGCGGTGGGCGATGTGCCAGGACTGCCCCAGTGGCTGAGCCAATTTCTCAAGGAGGGGCGGTTGATTATTTTTGGACTGCTGATTGTATTAGGAACGATTTTCTTTCCCCAGGGCTTGGTGACGCCCGGTTTATTGAACCGCTCCAATGTAAAAAGGGGGCAGCAAAAATAATGTTGGAAGTGCAGCAGCTCACGCGACGCTTTGGCGGATTAGTGGCGGTCAATCAAGTTTCGTTTAGCGTTAATGAGGGTGAGATTTTTGGTCTAATTGGGCCAAATGGAGCGGGTAAAACCACGCTCTTTAATTTGGTTACGGGTTTAATTGCGCCCTCTAGTGGGCAAATGATGTTTGATGGAACGTCTTTGGGGCAACGGCAACAACCCCATCAAATTGCAGCCAAGGGGATTGCCCGCACGTTTCAAAATATCCGGCTATTCAAGGATCTTTCAGCGCAAGAAAATGTTCTGATTGCCCAGCATATCCATACCCAAAGCGGAGTGGTCAAGGGTGTTTTGGGACTCGCCCCTGCCCCAAAAGAGGAGCAAGAGATCCGCATTAAGGCGGCTGAGTTGCTGGAACTGGTGGGTTTACAGAATCGTGCCCAAGAGAAGGCGCAAAATCTATCCTATGGCGATCAGCGTCGGTTAGAAATTGCCCGTGCGCTGGCCCTTCAGCCTAAGCTATTGCTGTTGGATGAGCCTGCTGCGGGGATGAACCCCAATGAGAAACAATCCCTCAGTGCGTTTATTCGCGATCTCAGGGATCGGTTTGACCTGACGATATTGCTGATTGAGCATCATGTGCCCCTAGTGATGGGCCTGTGCGATCGCATTGCAGTGCTCGATTTTGGGCAGCTCATTGCCCTCGGTGAACCCGCCCAAGTCAGAACAGATCCTGCGGTGATTGCGGCTTACTTAGGGAATGAGTGAATCAATCACCTCTGCAAAGATATAAAAATATAATTTGATTAACATTCATACTTTCAACTATGAACCACCGAAATTACATCACAATTGAATCCGATAAACGTGGTGGCAAGCCTTGTGTCCGTGGTTTGCGAATAACGGTTTATGAAGTGCTTGAGTACCTGGCTTCCGAGATGACCGAAGCAGAAATTCTCGACGATTTTCCTGATTTAACGAGAGAAGATTTAAAAGCCTGTATTGCTTATGCTGACGACCGTGAACGTCGGTTTACGACCGAACAAGTGCTAAAGTCTACCAAAATATTTCGGTCAGAAAAGCCTCAGGTTCAGAGTTGAATTGCCATTCTTCTGGAAATTGAGTATTTGGATATTCTGCTCCGACATCTGACAACGCTCGTTGCCAAACCACCGCGAAACTCTCAATCCAGTAGTTTCGTAAACTGGGAGACTGTTCTAGCAAATCGCTCAACTGGTTACGCTGCTCGCGAATCGTCAGTTCCCACCCACGATTGTTCTCTGCGCAATTCACATAGAGCCGTTTCAGAAGATGAGCTAGCAAAACGTTCAAACGATTTTTTAACTCACGGCGATCGCGTCCTGCCAAGCCTTCAATCTCCTCAATCAGACTATCCAAGTCAATTGCATCAAACTGTCTGGCCCTAAGCTTGGCGATCGTATCCTCAAACCAAGCCGCTAGGTCTTGCTCGTACAGCGTTGGTTTAGACTGAACTTGCATAGGCTGGCTCCTAAGTCTGTAACTCCATCCTAGCGACAAAAGCCCAAAGTACTCAAAGGATCACTAGGCAAACGACTCCAGGAAATCGCGAACGCGGCTTCTGCGCTTGGGTTGACGTAGCTTTTGGAGCGCCTTAGATTCAATCTGGCGAACCCGCTCACGGGATAACTCCAGCACCTTACCAATTTCAGCTAGAGAATGGGACTGACCATCTCCCAACCCAAACCGCATTTGAATCACATCTCTCTCACGGACGGTGAGTTCTGCCAACATGTCTTGAAGTTCCTGTTGCAGAGACTCCCGCATCATGCTTTCTTCAGGAGACATGTTGTCCGTTTCGAGCAGATCGCCCAGTTCAGTATCTTTATCTTTACCGACCTTCGTTTCTAAAGAAATCGAACGGGGTACCCGAGTCAATAGTTCACGAATTTGTTCAGGCGTGGTTTCCAGCTCAATGGCAAGATCCTCCACGGTTGGCATGCGGCCTTTTGCCTGTGCAAGCTTACGCTGGGCCTTTTTGAGCTTGTTGAGTTTTTCGGTAATGTGGACGGGGAGTCGGATGGTGCGGCTTTGGGTTGCGATCGCCCGCGTAATGCCCTGACGAATCCACCAGTAAGCATAGGTACTAAAGCGATAGCCCTTGGTGGGGTCAAATTTTTCCACGGCCCTCTCTAGACCCAAGGTGCCTTCTTGGATCAGATCCAGTAGTTCTAGACCTCGATTTTGGTACTTTTTGGCAACCGATACCACCAAGCGAAGGTTGGCCTGGATCATATGTTCCTTGGCCCGCATCCCCTGTTTCATGACCTGGTCTAGGTCACTGACTTCCCAGCCAATGTACTCAGCATAGGCCGCTTTTCCTAGGGAAATAGCAGGTTTTAGGGTCACAAATTCAATATTGGCTTCCCGTGCCCAGCGTTCTAAAGACGGACGATGGCCTAGGTTACAAGTGAGGCGATCTCGCACTTCCATCAAGCGGGCGTACTCGGCGATCGCAGGGTGATCGACGGTTAGAGCCTCTCTGCGAAGCTCCAATAACTTCATATAGCGCTGCACCATCTGGGCTTCAGCCACCTCTTCATCCCGACCCAGGAGGCGAACTCGACCAATTTCCTGTAGGTAAATGCGCACAAGATCCGTGGTGCGTTTGGGCTGTCGGGTGTCAGAAAGGTCAAGATGCGTATCCTCGAATAAATCAGCGTCGTCATCGGCCTCTAAATTCAGCTTAAGCATGCTGGGGTCAAAGTCATCCCCAGAGTCATTCAAGGTTGCGTTAAGAGGTTTCTTGTCGTTAGACATAGCCATTACCGATTGCATCGTTGGGTGCGGTTAATAAGAGGATTGTGCTTGTATGTCTCTAGCTTTCCCAAAACTCGGGAATAGCATGCTATTGGTGACGCACCTTTGTCTTCTTTTTCGGAATACCCTATCCACTATGCGATGGGGGAGTGTCAAGATCTATTGCTAAACTGTAATGAGCTGTAATCTTTTCTCCTTTCCATCTCACGATCTGCCTCTATACCTGCCCCTTTAACCAGCCCATAATGGACACCTTCGTTTTACCTTCAGCCTTTTTTCTGAGCATCCTCATTACCATTGGTTTGTTTTTCTTTATCAAAGCCTCGGTTAAGGCTCGGATTGAAACGGCAACCTGGTCTTTGGCCCAACCGGATCAGCAGGTGGTGCAGACTGTGACGGAATATCTAGAAGGACGGGCCTATCGGCTTCAGTCCGTTGATCGAGATCAAAACCAGGTGGTCTTCTCGGGATTGGTGGGCGCAAGCATGGGGATGGCGCTGTTTTTGTCGGTATTGGCGGCGATCGGGTTTCTGTGTTTGGGGCTAACCCTATCGGTGCAGTTTCCGGCGGTGGGCTATTGGGGATTGTTGACGGTCTTGGTGGCTCCCTTAGCAGGCTGGTTTTATCAGAAAAAATCTACGCGCCCCGAGCAAGTCATTTTGTCGGTAAAGGCATCGGAGAGTGATAGCGCTCAAACTCGCCTTCGCATGACCGCTCACCGCGATGAAATTAAGTCCTTAGAGATGGCGTTGAGCTTTCCCCATCAGGAAGAGTAGCCTCAGTCGCGGGAGATCACAAAACAAGTAGATTTAATAAAAAACAAAACTTCGGAAGGGCAGGTTTTGGCAAAACGCTTTGGATATAACCCATGCAGCGTAGGCTAAACCTGCCCCGACATTCACCTGTGATCAGGAGCACCCGTGAACGATCGCAACGTCACCATTGAATTTGATTTACATCACGTCTGTGGCTTTGTCTTGACTATAGAATCTAGATCAATTCTTCCGAAGGAATTGAGACGGTAGCGCATTGGCGGTTTAAGCCTAATTGTCCCTATCGTTCTCCCATCGTGGGTTAGACAAGGAGCAACGACAATGAATAGTGGTCAATTCCTCAGCCATCGCTACAAGCTTATCAGTGCCCTTAGTTCGGGCGGCATGGCCCAGACCTACCTGGCAGAAGATACGCAGCGTCCTAGTAATCCACAGTGCGTCGTCAAAAAACTCCAGCCCTTGTCCCAAGACCCCAAGCTATTGGTGATCGCCAGAACCCTTTTTCAACGAGAAGCCTCAGTGCTGGAATATCTGGGAGAACATGACCAAATTCCGCGCCTACTGGCGCACTTTGAGGAAAATCAAGAATTTTACTTAGTAGAAGAGTTCATTGAGGGGCATACCATTGCCGCTGAACTCCAACCCGGTGTGCCTTGGTCTGAAGTCCAAGTGATTCGATTTTTGCAGGAGATCCTCCCGATTCTGGAGTTTATCCACGGTCATAATGTGATCCACCGAGATATTAAACCCGATAATGTTATGCGTCGCAGTCGTGACGGTCGCCTCGTGCTGATTGATTTTGGGGCCGTTCGTCAGGTGCAAGCTGACCTCACAGCCTCTAATCCCGCCTTGGCTGCCACCATTGTGGGGACTTATGGATACATGCCCCCAGAGCAATCCCACGGACACCCCAAGCTCAATAGCGATCTCTACGCCCTTGGGATGATTTGTATCCAAGCCATTACAGGTTTACGTCTCACTGAATTACCTGTGGATAACCAAACGGGGGACTTGCAGTGGACGACGTTTGCCTCGGTCAGTCCTGGGCTTGCCACCCTCCTCTCAACGATGACGCGCAACCAAAGTCAAGACCGCTACCCCAATGCAACGGATGCATTACAAGCCTTAAACGACCTGAAGGCAAAACTCCAGCTTTCTCCTGCGGCTCCTTTATCTCCTACGCCATCTGCTCCTTCATCTTTTACATTGCAAGGGCTGCGAAAGTATTTCTTGCCTGTGGGCGTGGGTTTAGTTGCAGTTGCTGGGGTTGTGTTTGGGGGCACTCAACTCTTTGGGGCGTTGTCCCAGAAGCCACAGGGGGACTTTGGGGGCGATCGCATTTTAGATATTGGCGTGATTCGGTTCTTAAGACCTGCTGGAACCACCAGCAGTGGGGACGAGTCCAAATCCTCTGGCATAGGGGCGCGTGGAGAAGGCCAAGGTGACAAACCAAATACATCATCGGCCTACGATGACCTTAGCAACTATTTCACAACGAAACTTCAAGAGCGCTTGGGGAAGAACGTCTCTGTGAAGCTCCATCTGATTGATGCTGCCGACGACCAAGCCCTCGAACGCGCCAAACAAGAAATCAAGGCTCAAAATTGGGAACTTGCCTTTACGGGTAGCCCGATGCTGTCCGCTACCGCCGTGGCAAACCATTATCAGTTTGCCGCCCGCATGGCTCCCAATCGCACCCAGAATGAATCCGCTCTGTTTGTCCGCAATGACAGCCCAATAAAGTCTTTAGATGACCTGACTGCCGACAAGACGATCGCCCTTGCCGACTTTAGCAGTGCGCCAGGATTCTATATGCCGGTCTATGATTTGTTTGGCAAGACTTTACGGGTTGATATGAACAACAATAACCGTGAAAGTATGGCCAAAGTTCGCGGTGGGCAGGTTGATGTGGGCGTGGGTAATTATGGTGCCAGTCTTAAAAAAGCTACCGATTTGCGGATTCTCCACGTCAGCCGAGGGATTCCATTAGCAGGGGTTTACATCGCGCCTAAGCTCACGAGTCAAGATCAGAAATTGGTAACAGAGCTACTTTTGGCGGCACCCCCTTCGGTTCAAAGCAATGCCCGTTATGCAGCCGGAAGCCCCATTGATTACAGTGAGTTTTTAAAGGTTGTAAAACGGGTAGAGGAGATTACGAGCTGCTCTAATTGGAAGGTCAACCCTGTGAAGTTCTATTGCGGGAATGGGAGCGGGACTGTGAGCAGTAATACGAGCAATCATTCTGGCACTACCGTGGTGAGTACTGGGGATAGTATTACGGGAACAACGGGTGGGTATAGTGCCTTTGATAATCGAGTGGAATTTACGCTCCAGGGTGCTGAACGTAAAGTCTATCGGCTGATTTTGCCCCGCACGGTCATCGATCGCGATCCTGATTTAGATTCGCCTACGGCGCTGAACTTTAAAAAAGTCATCATTAAGGGTGTTCAGCCTGTGGAGGTGAAGGGTGTATTAGAGTTGCGTGTGACAGCACCGGGGCAGGTTAAGGTGGCTAACGCTGAATAATTTCGCGGAACCAGTCATCTTCCCAAAGATCATAAAAATCAGGGTCGGTGCGAGCCGTGTCTCGATAGCGCCCGTTCAGGCCAACGGCTTTCTCCAGATACTCTAGCCCGCGATCCACCTCGCCACTCAACACACTACAAACCGCCTTGCTATAAAACGTATTCGCATACTGCGGATTCAACGCTTCCGCCTTCTCAAGGCTGCTCATCGCCTCGGGGTAACGCTCTAGCTTTGCTAACGCATACCCGCGATGACTCCAGCCCTTATGGGACTCTGCATTCAGCCCTACCAACTTGTCAAAGGCGGCAAAAGCATCCTCATATTTTTCCAGCACTTCTGAAGCCAAACCGCGATTCAACCACGCCACCGTATTCTCCGGCTCAATTTCGAGAACCTTATCAAAGGCAGCCAGCGCATCTTCATGGCGCTGAAGCATGCCCAAAATAGCCCCACGATTCACCAATGCTTCGGGATAATTGGGGTTAATTTCCAACGCTTTCTCATAGGAATCCATCGCGTCTTCATTGCGCTTCAGCCGCTCCAGCATCAGCCCCCGATTGAGCCATGCCTTGGCATCCTCAGGCCGTGTCTTCACGACGCGATTAAAGGCCGCAAGTGCCCCATCGTAACGCTTTAGCTCTTTGAGGTAGAGACCCCGCTGCGACCAGCTATCGGGTTCATCGGGTTTAAGATCCAGCACCTTATCAAGTGCCGTAACCGCGTCTTCGTAGCGTTTTTCCTCTGCAAAGGTGAGGGCCTTTTGGTACCACAGGTCAGCATTTTCGGGCTGGAGTTCTAGGGCGGAATCAAAGGCGCGTAGGGCTTCTTCTCGTTGTCCAGCGCTACGGAGTTCGTTAGCTTGGTTGATGTAGTCAGTGGCATCGGCAAACAGCTTGGGATGGTTGCTTTGGAGGCGGGTCAGGGCTTCCGTGAGGGTTTGGACTTGGCTGGAGAGAGATTGGAGGGAAGCATCGGCGATCGCCACCGGAGTCAATGCCGCCAACTGCTGCAAAATCCGAGACTTTTCGGACTGGGCCTCTGACTCTAGGGACTCTAGGGACTGTTGGGAGTTTCGCTGAGCGGTTTGAAGGGATTCCTTGAGACCGTTGAGTTGGGCTGTCACCTCCGTCACGATCGCCTGAAGTTCAGTTTTGGTTTTGGTTTTGCGACTTTCCAAGTCCGTTTCGAGGGATTGAACCCGTAGGGTCACTTGCTGGGTGAGACCACTCAGTTCTTGGAGGGCTTGGGCCTGACGGGTTTTGAGTTCTGTTTGCCACTGGGTGAGGGCCGTGGTGGACTCTAGCTCAATGGTCTTCATTTGCTGAAGGCTCTGATCTTTGGCAGTGGTGAGGGTTTCTTTGAGGCTTTGGAGGGTTTGCTGGATTTCGGATTGGGTGCCTTGGATGTGCTGACGGCCCTGATCTGCCTCGCCATTGAGACTGTCTTTGAGGGCTTGAACCGCCTGTAAAAAGTCGGCTTGGGTACCCTGGACTTGCTGGAGCTGCTGTTGGGTTTCGGCACTTAGGCGCTCCTGGGCGATCGCCATTTGCCCCGATAAATCCATCCCCAATCGTTTGAGTCGTTCGATCACCTCGCCCTGAACCCCTTCGGCCTTGGCTGCTGCCTGGGTTTCCAATAGCGAAAGCTGGGGTTTGAAATCGGCCTCAAGCTGCCTGAGGGTATTGAGGATGGAATCCCATTGATGTTTGGCACTGTCTTGGAGACCAATGAGCTGGGTCATATAGTCCACTTTTGCCGTGGCGCAATCCTGGAGCAGGCTATCCTTTTGGGCGACGACTTCCGCCTTGAGGGTGGCAAGTTGGGGTTGGAAGGCGGTACTGAGGGTTTCGAGACTTTGGAAAATGCGATCGCGGTGTTGCCCTGCGGCCTCCTGAAGCTGAGCCAACTGAAGCACAAAGCTTTCTTCGCGATGGTGGAGCTGTTTTAAGACCCGCTGGGCTTCGGATTGGGCTTCAATATCTAACCCGCTGAGTTTTGTCCCAAAGTTAGACTGAAGGGTCTGAAGCTGGGCCAAGGCGTCGTCTTGATGTTCATCTAGGTTTTGAGTTAATCGTCGAATGGTGAGGGTATAGTCAGCCTCCAGTTGATTGAAGGCCCCGTAGGTTTTTTCCGCCTCCGCCTGCACGTCCTTGAGGCTCTGCTGCTGTTTCCGGGCGGCTTCCGTGACCAGGTTGGCGATCGCCTCCCGTTGGTGTGTCACCCCATTGCGAAACTCCAAAGACTCCGCTGTCAAATCTGATTTAAGGGTATCGGCCTGCTCCAACAACAAATCCACCTGACCACTGGCCTGGGTAAGCTGAGCCTTGAGATCTCGCACTTCCTTAAGATGGGACTGCACCACCTCCGCCACCTCGCGGATGACGGCACGGCGCAGCAGTAGCAGCATGATCACAGCGGCGACTAAGATTAGCAGCAAAATGCCAGACAGCACCATCAGCAGCAACGTAGCTTGACTGTACTGACGCTGGGCCTCGGTTTTGACCTGATTTTGACCCTCGCGTTCTTGCTGGATTTGCTTGAGCAAATTCTCTACTGCCTTGCGATCTGCCAACGTCTCCGTGGACTGAGACTTAGGGACAACTGGCGAAGGTTTCGTGACCGTTTGAGCTGTGGCTAAGCCTGTAATCAACGCGGACAGTAGTATCCCTCCCTGTAAACACTGCATCAGGAGATAAGCATTGCCAGACCGCTTAGGCCGAGGGTGATCGTTCATTGTCAATAGTCAGTTAAAGAATAAGCCACGGTGGATATCGCTTATTGTCGCAAAATTCATCAATCTTATTCGGCTGTGAGGGTACGGTTTCCCGAGGCGACTCAGCTTCAGTAGATCGAAAAGCCGAGAAATGGAGCGATAGAAAGGGTAGTCTCAGACTAGAATCGTTGGAAATTAGCCATGAAAACTACCCTAACCCCATTCTCTACGATACCTGCCCTAACTGACGAGGGCGTCTTAGCTACAGCACTCGATTGCCTTCAAAGCCATTTATCCATCGATATGCAGGGCGTGTGTAGCTTCGAGACCTTATTCACAGTTCTGCTCCGAGCAGCCAGTCGTGCCGATAGTATTGAACTCGAAACCCAACTCAATGCAGCATTGCAGCATCGACTCCCGCCCAAAGTGCTCAATCATCGGCATCGATTGGCCATTGACTTGCATCTGCTCTCCTATTACGGACATCCCAGTGTCAAAGAAGCCCCGTATATCTATCGGTCTCAAGCGAAGGCGGGCACCACGTCTTTTTTTGCTTACACAAGTTCTAAAACTCTTGAAAGATAGACAAAAATTTCTAAGCTATATCATAAATCAATAAGTTTTGCGATGCTTTAGTTGTACTCCAATCCGAAGAAATACTGTTGTTCTATAACTTTCTCATTTTTTAGTGTCATGCTCGAATTAGCACTTCATGTGCTTGAACTCAGTCAATCAAGGGTTTAGAAAAGTAGCCATTTATGGAAACACATTAGCATCACCAGTGTTTCAAGAGGAATAAACTTTGTGTCAAAAAAGAGTCTTAATTATTGAAGATGATACGGCAATTTGCCAAGTTGTGCAGATTAGCCTTAGAAAGTTTGGCGGTTATGATGTCCTAGATGCCCTATCAGGACAAGAAGGACTAGCAATCGCTGAACGTGAGCATCCCGATGCGATTGTACTGGATTTGGGAATGCCAGGAATGGACGGATTTGAAGTATTAAAACGACTCCAGGCAAATCCATTAACTCAATTAATTCCAGTTGTAATGCTAACGGCAAATGCATCTCAGGTTAATCGTCAAGCGGGTGCACCAGTTGGGATGGTAGGCATCATCTCAAAACCTTTTGATGTATTGACGTTATCGAGTCAAATTGCTGCTGCCTGCGGTTGGACATGAAAGTTGACGGCATCAGTAGGATTAAAGCTGCTCCTAAACAACGCGAAATGTTTGATCATCCCGCCTAGCATTACCTTTACGGTATGAACTCTAAACGCTCTTTCCAGAAAACTCAGCTTCAGCCCAAACTCACCGCAGAATCTGAAGAGATTTTACAGAATAATTCGGCTGAGTCATTTCCCGTCGTTGGAATTGGAGCCTCTGCTGGAGGATTAGAAGCGTTCACTCAATTGCTGAACCATTTGCCCATCGACACAGGTATGGCATTTGTGCTGGTTCAGCATTTAGATCCTAGTCAGAAAAGCTTATTGAGTGAAATCCTTTCGCGGACAACCCAGATGCCCGTCTGCGAAGTGCAGGATGGAATGGTGGTACAACCCAACCATGTCTATGTGATTCCGCCCAATACTATGATGACGTGCGCTCAAGGGGTACTTCGCCTCACTCCTCGCAAGAAGCGTGGAGTCAGTATGAGCATTGATGGGTTTTTCTATTCATTAGCGGAAGATCGTGGCCCAAAGGCAATCGGGATTGTTTTATCAGGTGCGGATGGTGATGGCTCTAAGGGATTAGAGGCGATTAAGGTGGCGGGCGGCATTACGTTCGCCCAATCGGAAGACTCTGCTCAGGTGAGTAGTATGCCGAATACGGCGATCGCCACGGGTCACGTAGACTTCATTTTGTCACCAGAGGCGATCTCCGCAAAGCTGGCAGACATTAGCCGTCACCCCTATGTGACCAGCCCAAATTTGGCAGTTATCCCCGAAGCGCAGCCCGACATAAAGGATGCCCTGTCCACTATTTTTAATCTGCTGCGAGCCGCAACAAACATTGATTTTACGAACTATAAACACACCACGATCAATCGGCGAATCTTCCGTCGCATGGCGCTTTATCGGCTAGAGCAATTAGACGATTATGTGCGTTATCTCCATGAAAAGCCAGCGGAAGTACAGGCATTATCCCAAGAAATTTTGATTAACGTCACCAGTTTCTTCCGAGATGCAGATGCTTTTAAAGCGCTCAAACAAGAGGTTTTTCCCGCGATGATGCGTCATCGATCGCCAGACTTACCGATCCGGATTTGGGTGGCGGGCTGCTCAACGGGCGAAGAAGCCTACTCTATTGCAATATGCCTACTAGAGTTTTTGGCACACCAGCCCCGCAAGCCCCCGATTCAGATTTTTGCGACCGACGTGAATGAATGGGTGATCGAGAAAGCTCGCCTTGGGATTTATCCGCAGAATCAGGTAATTAATGTCTCTCCTGAACGACTTCAGCATTTTTTTACGGCAATTGAGGGAGGCTATCAAATCAACAAGGCCGTGCGTGAGCTGTGTATCTTTGCCCGACAAAACCTGATTAGCGATCCGCCGTTTTCTCGACTGGACTTGATTAGCTGTCGCAATGTCTTGATTTATTTGGGATCCTCTCTGCAAAAAAAGGTATTGCCCATGTTGCACCACGGCTTGATGCCTACGGGCTTTCTGCTGTTGGGCACCTCCGAGACCGTAGGAGAATTTTCAAATCTGTTTACCTTGATTGATCAGAAATACAAAATTTATGAGAAACAGCCCTCATCTCTGGGTTGGAGCACAGATCTAATAGACAGCAGCGCTCTGTTAGAGATTTTCAGTCCTGAACCTATCCTCGGCGGGCAGAGACAGAATGAGGCAGAACTGCACAAAGCAGCGGATCAGATTGCTTTGAGTCACTATGCTCCCGTTGGCGTTGTGATCAATGCTCAATTAGAGATTTTGCAATTTCGGGGGCAGACTGGCGCATATCTAGAGCCATCCCCCGGAAAGGCTAGCCTAAACCTTCTTACCATGGCAAAAGAAGAATTGCGGCTGGAGCTACGAACCACAATCCATAATGCAATGCAAAACAGACAAGCCTGCATGAAAGAGGGGATCTTGCTGAGGGAGGATGTCGCCAATGCGGGTTTGCCAGTACGCACGCGTCAGGTTCGCATTAATGTGATTCCCTTCAAGGCTGCGGCGGTACAGGAAGACTACTTTCTGGTCTTATTTGAAGATATGCACGCTCAAGCATCGCTTGAAGAGAAAACCCAGCTCAATCGACCTGCTCAATCTAGAAATAAAAAGCAAAGCAGCGAACAGCAGGAAATTCAGCGACTCCAACAAGATCTAGACACCACTAAAGCGTATCTCCAATCCATCATTGAGGGGCAACAATCAACCAATCAAGACCTACAGGCTGCGAGTGAAGAAATTCTATCTAGCAATGAAGAACTCCAAAGCACTAATGAAGAACTGCAAACCGCTAAAGAAGAGATTCAGGCAACCAATGAAGAGCTAAATACGATCAACGATGAGCTAAACCGCCGAAATGCCGAAACAACCCAGATTAGCAACGATTTCCAGAATTTGCTCAGTACCGTCAACATTCCCATCCTGATGTTAGAAGGCGATTTGCGAATTCGCCGCTTTACGCCCACTGCCGCCAATCTCTTTAACTTGATCCCCAGCGATGTTGGTCGCCCCTTCAGCCATATCAAACACAATCTCAAGATTAACGACCTAGAGCAGCAGATATTTGAGGTAATCAATACGCTCAACCTAAAAAATCAGGAAGTTCAGGATCTAGACGGCCATTGGTATGACCTGCGGATTCGTCCCTATCGCACCCTTGACAACCGGGTTGATGGTGCAGTGGTGGTGGTGGTGGAAATTGACACCCTTAAGCGGAGTGCAGAACAAGTTAGACAAGCACGAGACTATGCCGTAGCGATCGTCCAAACGGTTCGGGAATCGCTGGTGGTTTTAAATGCAGAACTCCAGGTGGTGTCAGCAACCCAACGTTTTTACGATACCTTTCAGGTTTTACCCAGCGAAACAGAGCAATGCCGGATCTTTGACCTGGGGAATCGGCAATGGAATATTCCTCGGCTACAGTCACTCCTCGAAGATCTTCTGCCTCACAATACACAGATCCAAGATTTTGAAGTCAAATTTGACTTTGAACACATTGGCCCTAAAACGATGCTGCTCAATGCCTGCAAAATGCCGCCATTAGAAGGGAAACAACTCATTTTGATATCCATTGAAGACATTAGTGATCGGTTCAACATGACCCCCTAGCCTAACGAAACAGAAGCTAAGTGCCTAATATTTCAATATTCATCGCTATTCTTGTTTTTTAAAGCAATGATGAAGGCACAGGCTCAAAATTGGTTCTGAAACGCTAGGACAGAAAAGTGGACATTTCTCCTCAGATAGAAGCAGTTTATCAGCGGATCTCGCTGTTGCGGCAACATACCACTGATGTGCCCTTACAGCCAGACCTGCTAGAAAAAGCGATCAAAGATCTTCACTTGGTGCTAGAAGAGCTGCAAACATCTGAAGAAGAGCTACGCCATCAGAATCAAGCACTTATAGCAACTCAGCAGGATGTAGAACTGGAGCGTCAGCGTTACCAGACGCTATTTGATATGGCACCCGATGGTTATGTTGTAACAGATTTGCAGGGAAAAATTTACAAGGCCAATCATGTGGCGGCTCAATTGCTCTCTACACCCCAAGAGTATTTAGTTAATAAACCGCTGTCGGCCTTGATTCATGAACACGATCTCACCCTTTTTAGAACGCGACTGGTCAAGCTAGAGCATGGGCAGTCTTGGGAAGTATCGCTGAATCTCCGTACCGGAGAGCTAAGAAACCTAGAGATTGCAGTAATCCGCCTCAAGAATATACATAAAAAGGCGGATGAGCTACTTTGGTCACTCCATGATATTAGCCTCAGTAAAAAGATCAAACAAGAACTACAAAATGCTCATGACGGACTAGAGCAAGAGGTGGATAATCGCACAATTCAGCTATCTCAAACCAATGTAAAATTACAGCTAGAAATAACGCAGCGTCACCATTCAGAAGAATCGCGATTGCAGCGAATAGAGCGAGAGCGTTTAGTCACTTTGATCGCCCAGCGAATTCGTAAATCTCTCAGCCTAGATGAAATTCTGCGGACAACGGTAGAAGAAGTGCGGCAGTTTCTCCAGGTAGATCGTACCCTCATCTATCGCCTCTCCAAGGATGGCGTTGGTACCGTCATCACCGAAGCCGTCTTGCCTAACTACCCCGCCATTTTGGGTCAATCGTTTCCAGAAGAGGTCTTTCCACAAAAGTTCCATCAGGC
>JANLSD010000013.1:0-7579 GCA_031362245.1 Acaryochloridaceae cyanobacterium OTE_25_metabat_464
GGCGTTATGAACTGTTTACCCCCAGTATGCATGCCAATTCCTTAGAGCGGCTAGAACTGGAAACAGACCTGCGCCGTGCCATGGAACAGCACGAGCTTGTATTGCATTATCAGCCCATCCATCGCCTACCGGATCAAAAACTGACTGGGTTTGAAGCCTTAATCCACTGGAATCATCCGAAACGAGGACTTTTAGCCCTATCTGAATTTCTGCCCCTGGCAGAAGAAACAGGGCTAATCACAGTCATGGGTTGGTGGATGCTAAAGTCAGCCTGCAAACAACTGCAAGCTTGGCGACAGCGCTATCCATTGGCTGAATCGCTCTTTATGTCCGTTATTTTATTTCCCCAGCAGTTAGAGGCTGAAGATTTTGGCCAGCGGGTACAGCAAATCTTGGCGAATACTCAATTACCCACTCACGGACTGATGCTACAGGTTGGGGAACGCTTGTTTGTCGAAAACATAGAGCCAGTGACCGCTAAGCTCAAACCCTTGCGAAATTTTGGCATTTATTTCTGTCTTGATGCCTTTGGGCGGAGGTTTTCTGCCTTTGGAGATTTGAGTCATTTACCCGTGAGTCATCTTAAAATCCATCGCTCATTTATTAGCGAGATGCAAAGTGGAAGCAATTTAGACACGGTCAATTCTATTCTCAGCCTGGGAGATCAATTGGGCCTGCAAGTTATTGCAGAAGGCATTGAAAATGAACCCCAAATTGCGCAGCTCCAGGCCATGAAGTGTGGGTACGGACAAGGCATTTTCCTCTCCCCCATTGCGCCCCCAGCGGATTTGCTATATCTACTGAACCCGACCATTTTAGTGCCAAAATCTAGCATTAAGTCTCCTAGCGGCAATTTTCCGATTCTCGTCGTTCATACTGCACCTAAGCATACTCACATTGACCTCATAGAGGGCAAATCTTGGAGTATGGGTCGTAGTTTAGACAGCACCGTAGTTATGTCCGACCGATGGGTGTCTCGGAACCATGCCGAAATCCAACGCCTGGATAATGGCAGCTATTATCTCGTTGATTTGGGCAGTGGCAATGGGTCGTTTGTGAACGGCCAGCGTGTGACCATGCCCGTTCTTCTCAGGGATGCCGATTTATTGATGATTGGTCGCACTGAAGTCGAATTTCAGTTTACGCAGCCAGAGCTAAACACTCAGTTCCAAGAACAGCTTCCAATACCGCAAATTACAGGACAGCATCAGGATCCTACGCCCAAGACTGTTCTTCTCATGCAGTCTTCGCAACCCCAAGCCGACATTTGGCGTGCAGCGCTGAAGTCTCAGGGGATTAAGATCATTAGCTTAAATCCTGAGGTGGACTTACAGCAGATGATTCAGGAACGGGCACAATCTGGACGATTGCTGCCGGATTTAATGCTGGTAGACATGACCATTCTGCGTCCCAATCCCTACAGTTTTTGCAGATGGTGTCATAGTGAGTTTCCACAGCTTAAGATTGTCCTCACCAGCGGCACGCGCACAGAAGTGCCTCCTTCAGAACGACAGTGGGCGATTCATCAAGGGGCAGTGGATTTGCTCTCAGCTTTTCCAGAGGAGCAGCTATTTTCTAAGTTGGTAGATATTGCCGCAAAGGTTCGGGCTTTACTAACGTTGCTCGACAGCCATCCCGTTTCGCAACAGTCCTTAGCCAGCGCACTGATGTCGATTCAAACCATTGTTAATTCTCAAGATACGATGCTGGGTCTCAATGAGCTGTTTCTAGACGATTGAGAATGCTGACTGCCGCACGGTTCACCGCGCCCATTGGGCCTAATAATGCTCTAAGCCGCTGATACTGCTGAAGCATTTGAGTTCTAGTGGCTGAGGGTTCTAGCAGTGCGATCGCCAGTTGGGTAATAGCCTGAGGGGTGACAGCCTCTTGCAGCAGCTCTGGAACAACGGCGGAATTCTGAACCAGGTTCACGGGGGAGATGTAGGGCACCTTAAAACGAAGTAATTTGCGGTAGAGCCATCCGCTTAGGGGGTGAATCCGATAAATTACGATTTGGGGGATGTTCAGCAGAGCGGCTTCTAAGTTAGCAGTGCCTGATTTACCAATGCATAGGTCGGCGGCAGCTAAAACAAGCTGTGGCTGTTCGGCTAGGGTGGCTTTCAAACCAAATTTTTCAATGGCAGCTTGGATTGGCACACGAAAGTGGGGCAGTGCGACTGGAATCCAAAAGTGGACACTGGGAACTTGGGCCTGAATCTGCTGGGCTGCTTCCGCCAAAATGGGCAAGATATGCCGCAGTTCTTGGGTGCGGGAGGCGGGGAGAAGGGCGATCGCCGTCTCCCCCACTGAAATCCCCAACTGCTCACGGGCTTGCTCACGGGTGGGCAGTTTTGCCAGCGCATCCACCAGAGGATGTCCGACCCAGTTCACAGTCGCGCCATTGTCAGCGTAGTATTGCGCCTCCTGGGGAAAGATGGCCAGAACCTCATCGGTGGCATTGACAATCTTTCGGGTGATGCCCTTACTAAAGGCCCACACATACTCCTGAGGCGCAATGTAGTAAACAATGGGGCAGCCATAGTGCTGCTTAAGGTAGCCCGCTAGGGGCACATTAGACCCTGGATAGTCAATGAGTACCGTAAGGTCTGGGGGTGAGGTTTTGAGATGCTGCTTGAGCTGCCGCTGTAGCTTAAGACCAGATTTCACGTAGGGCAAAGACTCAAACAAGCCGATCGCACTTAACCGTGTGGTATTCGCCAACAGCGTTGCCCCGCTATGCTCCATGCGTGTCCCACCCAGGGCCTCAATTTCTAAGCACAACCCGCGCGCTGAAGCTTCAGCATGAAGTGCCTGAATTAAAAGACCGCCCTGAAGATCACCAGAGACTTCGCCTGTACTAATTAAAAGTCGGAAGGTCTTCGTCATGGTCAGCTCATTCACGGTCAACTCAGTCATAGTTCAGTCAGAGTCAAATCTCATGATCAAATCTCATGGTCAATACTTCCACGCCCGTTGTGACACCGCCCTGAAATCGCGCCGCGTCGTCCAGAAAGTTGCGCCTGCTGCAAAAACGTACTGAGATGCTCTAACGGATCCACCGATGCCTGCTGGAGAAGCTGTTCTAAAGCTTTGGCAAAGGGGAGATCCGAACGATACAAAAGTTGATAGGCTTTTTTCAAATCTTTAAAGGCAACGCTGTCTGCGGTAATACCATTGCGCTTTAGCCCGATGCGATTAAGTCCTCTAACCCGAGCTGGATTCCCTTCAATCAGCATGTAAGGGGGAACATCTCGGTTGATGCGACTCATCCCACCAATCATGGCGAGGCGACCAATACGCACCTTTTGGTGAACCCCTGTGAGACCCCCAATCACGGCATGGGACTCCACATGGACATACCCTCCTAACTCAACCGCATTGGCGATGGTAACGCCATTTTCAATGTGGCAATTATGGGCAACATGGACGTAGGCCATCAAAAAATTGTCGTCCCCAATTTGGGTCAGGGCGTCGGCCTGGGTGGGGCGATGGATGGTCACATACTCACGGATTTGGTTGCGATCGCCAATCCTTACCCAACTCTGCGCCCCCCGATAGGAAGCATCCTGGGGTTCTAAACCAATGGTTACACCAGGGAAAATATGGTTCTCTGCCCCAATGTGAACACAGCCCTCAATCACCGCATGGGCACCCACACGGGTGTAAGGACCAATAGAAACGCGATCGCCAATCACCGCATAAGGCCCAATCTCAACCCCTTGCGCCAACTGTGCGCTGGAATGAACCACCGCTGTCGGATGAATCTGACGGGTCATAGAGACCTAGCGGCTAACACCGCAACCTGCCGCACCAAAAACTAATCCACCAGGGAGAACATCAGCTCTCCCTCAGAAGCCAACTGCCCATCTACCAAGGCACGCGCTCTCATTTTTCCAAACCGTCGCTGCTTAATACAAATCAGCTCCACGGTCATCACAAGCTGGTCTCCTGGCACCACCGGACGGCGAAACCGCACCTTATCAATGCCTGCAAACAGAGAAAGTTTATCCTTGAGGTCTGCCATCTGGAGCAGCACAATACCGCCCACCTGGGCCATCGCTTCTACAATCAGCACCCCTGGCATAATGGGGCGTCCAGGAAAGTGACCTTGGAAAAAAGGCTCATTGACCGTCACGTTTTTGATGCCAACGGCTCGTTCACCTGGATGGTTTTCGATAATGCGATCCACCAGCAAAAACGGATAGCGATGGGGGAGCAACGCTTGAATTTGCTCAATCGTTAGAATGCTGGGCACCTCAAGATTCTCCGTAGCCGTAGAAATGGGTGCTGAAGCAGAGGATGAAGTTAACGTTGGCATAGTCAATGAAAAATAAGCGGGTAAAAACTTAAAAAGGCGTAACGGCTGGACTTAAACCCAGTTACCGCCGTCAAGCAAGTGATTGGGCAAGGCTTTGAACCAACTGAGTATGAAGCGCATGACTGGCTTTGTAGGCAAAAAAGTGTGCCTTTGGCAAAGCCCCCAGCAGGCTTAAATCTCCAATCAGATCCAGCAGCTTATGACGAACAGGCTCATTGGGATAGCGCAAAGGCGGGTTTAGCCACCCTTCGTCGCCACACACTAAAGCATTTTCTAGACTACCACCTTTGATCAGCCCCCCCGCACGTAATTTCTCAACCTCCGCTGCAAAGCCAAAGGTTCGAGCCGATGCAATTTCGATAACAAATTCTGTCTCTAAAACACTCTGCCACTGCTGTCCAATCACAGGGTTTGCAAAATCAATGCCGTAGGAAAACCGCCGCTGCTGGGCCGGAACTGCCGTCACAAAGGCATCCCCCTTATGTACCGTAACCGGAGCGTCCAAAACCTTGACCGGACGCAAACTCGGTTGAGCGTTCCATCCTACTGCCAAGATGGCCTGTACCCAATCTTGAGCAGAACCGTCTAGGAGCGGGATTTCAGGCCCATCCACCTCAATCCGCGCATTATCAATTCCTAACCCAGTCAGTGCCGCCAAAAGATGCTCCACAGTTCTAATGGCAATACCGTCTGCCATCAATTCTGTAGACAGCATCGTTTGGTGCAGGGCATCAAACGATGCAGGAATGATGACAGGGCCAGATTCAACATCAGTACGGACAAAATAACGCCCTGCATTGATGGGGGCAGGATGGACTGCCACAGAAACCTGTTGACCCGTATGAAGGCCAATCCCACTATGACGGACAGGCGATCGCAGAGTATGCTGGCTGTCCGAGAGCAGCGCCGATGATAGGTTAACGGTCATCACCCCTCTAGAAGCGTTCCCCAAAGCCAAACTGGAAACGGTTTCCGCCATCAATCGTCCAGCCGTAGTCAAGACGCACAGCACCAATGGGGGTTTTGACCCGCAGCCCAACGCCATATCCTAAGCCATCCCCTGGCTTGCCCCGCACAATCCCTGGTTGCCCAGGTACACTTGTTTGGGTGCCCAGGGTCGTTCCATAGTCCACAAACAGAACGCCACCAATCCCGCCTAAAAATTTCAGGAGGGGGAAGCGATATTCTGCCGAAGCCTGGAGGAAGCTGCGACCACTGCCCACTTCGCCTTCATCATAACCACGGATAGAAGAACCACCGCCTAAGGTAAACGCTTCGTAGGGCGGCAAATCTCCAAGCACGGTTCCACCCTGAACGTTAAAGGCCAGCGCCTGAGGCCCTTTGGTAAAGTTAATCAGCTTCACCGGAATGAAATGGCTATAGCTTACCCGCAGTCGCGTGAAATTGATGCCGCCTAATCCGACAGGAAGAGCCTCGTCTAGCCCCACTCGAAACACAGACCCTTTTGTAGGGGCAGAAGGATCGTTGCGAAGATCGCGAGAGATCCCAAGCTGCACCAAGAGCAGGTCGTCCGAGCCTTTACCACTAAAGCTCAGGTTATTGCCCAATACATCAAATTTAGAGATTTTAAAGTTGTCATCTCGAATTGAAACCCGCTGATACTGAACGCCTGCTGAGACCGTCCAGGCCCTCGCAATTTTGTCGGGGTCTTTGGTGAGGGGACGAGAAAATGTGACACCTCCACCCAAACGGTTGACCCGAGGGGTAATGCCTGTATCCCCAAACTTTTGAACTTGTCCATTTTTGGTAACAATCGGAGGCACAAAGGGTCCTAGATTCGCAGTATCACCCAAGTTAATATCAGTGCTACCGCCATCAAAGACTAAGGGTCGGGTGAGACGGTTAAAGAGGTTGACAGTGTAGGACGTGTGATAGGGATCGGTTGCAATCCAAGGATCGGTGAAGCTGGCATCAAAGAGAAACTCGCGGGTTCCAATTTGAACCTGGGTATTTAGCTTTTGGTTGTTGCCACCCAAGTTGTTTTGAGAATAGGAAGCGGTACCAAACAGTCCACTATTAGAGCTAAATCCAGCCCCCGCCGAGAAGTTACCCGTTTTACGCTCTTGGACGTTGAGGTTAACGACCACTTTGGATGGATCTTGTCCTGGCTCCAGGGCCACTTGGACATCTTCAAATAGCCCGAGGCCAAAAATGCGACGCAAGTCGGCTTGAAGCTTATCTTTATTGAGGGCTTCCCCAGGCTTGGTGCGCATTTCGCGGGTCACAATGTAGGCTTTGGTTCGGCCTTTAGTGGGTTCACCTTCTTTATTTTTATAGCGCACGTCTACATTTTCAATCACACCTTCTGCGACCTGAAGGGTGACAACGCCATCATCACTGACCTGGGGTGCGCCAGTGACCTGACCCAGGACGTACCCTTTATCTTGGTAAAACTGGTTAACGGATTTAATCCCAGCCTGTAATTCTCGTAAATTTAGAATTTTGCCGTACTGGGGTTGAAAAACTTCGTCTACTTTCTGTTGGGTGAGAATTTGATTCCCAGCAGGCTGCACCGATTTTAGAACAGGATTCGGCTGTACAACGAAGGTGACTCGAACCCCCAAGGGCGTATCGGAAGGCTCTGCCCGCACTGCCCGAAAGTAACCTGTGGCGAAAATGGCGTTGATATCGACCTGAAGCTGCGATCGCGTGGTAATTTGCCCTGGTCGTGTGGAGATCGCCTCATACACCTTATCGATCAGTTCCCCCTCAACACCATCTACCAGAACCTCAGAGACCAATACCTGACGTTCCGGTGCAGTCACTTCTTCTGCGGAGGGTTCCGGTGAAGCCGTTGGCGCAGTAGGGAGTGCTTGGTCTGGCGTAGTGGTAGAAGGGGCTGGAACGGTTTCTACAGGCAGAGGATTTTGAGGGGCCGATGGGGCTGGATTGGTGGGAACCGCTGTGCCTGCGGGCGGCGGGCTAGGCGGGGCAACATTCGATTTAGGAAGCGGAAAAACCTGAGCAGGCGGCGCAGTTGGATCCGTTGGAGACTGGGCAATGATGGGGGAGCCAGTCTGAGATGAAGCCTTGAATAATGAAGTCTTGGGCAATAGTGAAGAGAGTGATGGCTGCGGCTGTGCCGAAAGTACTGGCGAGGTGTCGGCTGTGCCTGATTTGGGCGATACAGCCCTAGTCTTAGAAAACGTTTGGGCAGCGAGCGGAGATGCTACACCTGCAAAGATTGACAGCGTGAGTGCTGTCCGAAATAGAGTTAATGAGTAGGAGGTCATAAATTGG
>JANLSD010000032.1:0-2943 GCA_031362245.1 Acaryochloridaceae cyanobacterium OTE_25_metabat_464
GCGTCCGTCGTTCAGGGTGGAATCTGGTTCAACGGCGGGTACGACATCAAGGCTTTAGCCACCGCAGCACCAGGCGATCGCATCCCTAGAACAGACTGGGGTGTCTATAAATCCTTTACCCCTAGACTTGATGAAGAGAAGACCCAGAGGAAGGGTGAACCCAGCTATCGGAAATATGAGAACCCAATAGGGCAACTGCGTGAATTCTTCATGCCTGTGGTGCCAGCAGTCTTCGCAAACGCCATCTATAACAAGCATGGGATTAATCCCACTACAGCAGAAAGACAGTCTGGGCTGTACTATGTGGCGCTCAAGTACAACCTCCCTATCGTCATCACTGAGGGGGCAAAGAAAACAATGGCGTCACTGTCTCAGGGCTATGTCACAATCGGGATGCAGGGTGTTAACGCACTTTATCGGGCCAGAGATGATGAAGGCAACAGGCTACCGGAAAGGGTTTTTAATGAAAGCTTCGCGTGTTGGGCAACGCCAGGACGACAAATAACCTTTGCCTTTGATGCGGATTCTAGGGAGGCTTCTATCGTGGCGGTAAGACGTGCTTTCGTCCACTCGGTTGAGCTGTTGCAGCAGCGCGGTTGCGATATCAAGGTGGCGGCATGGCTACCAGAACAGGGCAAGGGCTTAGACGATTTGATTGTGAAGTCTGGAGCAGCCGCCTACGAAAAGGCATTGAAGACGGCACAGCCACCGGACGCGGCGATCGATGTTCATTACACCTGGGAATATGAGCGGGTTGCAGCAAAATTCACCAATCCCACAGACGATGCGATTTACGCTGAGATGTTATCCACCAATCCACAGGATGCTGAGCGGGTTCTCAGACAGAGCGATCGCGTCCGTACCCTTAAAGATCCTGTCCTGGTTCAGAAGTACATCGAGGAGATAGCCTCGTCTAAGGTCGAAGCAATTGTTGAAGCACAGCCACCAGTACAAAGGGACACTAAACGAGTTCTTGATAAACCAGTAGTCGCTAAGGTCGCACCGAACGCGCTGATTATGGCTGGGGTTGACCTTGTGTTCTTCAATGATGGGAAGCGCCAGCCGGATGGATCGGAAGTTGCAGAGGGCCAGCGATGGCGGTTTGAGCGCGACGGCGGACATCTCAAGATCAGTTTGCAGAAAACCGGAGAGGTTGCCTATGAAGTACGTGACGACATTGTGGTAAATCGCACTGGAGAGGCTGCACTCAGAACCCGAATGGAGGAGCTGAGGCAGATGGCAATTCAAATGAAGATTGCTCAAGCGAATGCCAGGGCCACAGCAGAACCGGAGCAAGGGCAACGGGCCGGACGCAGACGGTAGGATAATAAAGACAGACAATAAGACAATTAACATGCTGAACGCTGAACATGCCGATTTGCTTAAACTCAGTCCCTCTGAGCGCCTTCTGCTGGCCCAAGACCTTTGGGATAGCCTGAATCCAGAGGATATTCCGCTCACCGACTGGCAAAAAGCGGAGCTTGACCGCAGAAAGGCGGCATACCAAACAAACCCTACCTCCAGTCGTTCATGGGAAGAGGTGCAACGCCGTATCATCGAACGGCATGGTTAAGAGTATTAGCTTTACCCCAGAGGCTGAAGACGATTCTTATCAAGGCTATACGTGGTATGAGAGCCGACGCATAGGCTTAGGACGCGAATTTATAACGGCGGTCGATGCCTGCCTTCAATCGATCAGTCGAAATCCCAAGCTTTATCAGACAATCTATCAAGATTATCGCCGCGCTGTCGTTCGGCGATTTCCCTTTTCGGTCATCTACGAAGAAACGGATTCAGAAGTGATAGTCTATGCTATTTTTGACGGTCGGCAAGACCCCGACAAATGGCGAGAAAGATTGCAATAGGAATAAATTTTTTTGACAACAAAAAACGCCCCAGATCCTAGGATCTGGGGCGTCTTTGTGTAAAGTCAGCAATCAACCAAAGGAACAGCTTACCGTCTTGCGCTCATTCCAGATCCAGCACTTTGTGCGGGTTCTGCGGCAGATGAGATCGCTGTGGCTCTGGCTGCATCAATCGTTTGCGCGGCCTTTTCCGCTACGTCAGGGAAGTTGGCAAGGTAAGTTCGATCTTTTCCAGTCGTGTGTTCAGTGGTTAAACCATCCTTGTAGATGGGCTTGTCATCACTGTTAAAGATAGCCGTACTGTCGTTCATACGAGCAAAGGTGTAACCGTCATTTTCGGCAAAACCGCCGAGATCAGTTTGCTGTGCATTGGGAAGATATTTGATGAGGGTATCAATCCCTTTGTCCACTTTCTCAGCACCGATCGCATTCTTCTGGATATCAACCCATGCATCTTGAGCCTTTGCCGTCACAAACTCCTTAACGACCTGAGTATCCTGAACGACCCGTTCTTGAGCGTAATCTTTGAACTGGGTTGCAGCGTCAGCCACCACGTCCTTTGTAATCTGCCAATCATTAGCGGCCCGTTCAACCACAACGTCCTTGAGTTGGGTTGCCGCGTCACGCAGCCGATCGCCCCAAGTCTGCGCATTCTGCTCCACAATTGCCGCCGTATTTGTGGCCCAGTCCTTAGCATAGGATTCGATGACTTCGGTTCGGATGTCATGAGCAAACAGCACAATCTGACTGAGTCGTTGATTTACTACCTCTCGCATAAATTCGATCTGGCCTGATAGGGTCGTCACGTCGGCTTGAAATCTGGCAACCCCCAAGTCTTCCACCGGAGAAACCACAAGAGGGGCCACAACTAAAGGATCGGGTTGTTGAACTGCATTCGCTTCAATCGTCGGCCCATCATAGGCAAGGTTTTTCACTTCGTCGAGGGCGGCAATCGGGGGGATTAGGTCAATCGGGATGAGAGCAGTCTTAGGGGTAAGGGATTCCTGAATGTGAGCATCCAGGCGATCGCCATTAGACTCAGGCCGTACCGTCGCTGTGAGGCTAGGGGTAAGCTGAG
>JANLSD010000062.1:0-7036 GCA_031362245.1 Acaryochloridaceae cyanobacterium OTE_25_metabat_464
AAAGGTAAATATTTTAAGGATATATTAACTAGAAGTCCGTGAAGTGCTTGATTTTGCGTAAGAAGATGTTGGAAGTATCGATTTCATTAAAACCCCTGAAAACCTTTTGTATAGGCTCATTTGAGTTTTTGAAGATGTCTAATAGGTGGGCTGTTGGTCACAATCGTCGCCTGTAAATCTAGGGGCAAATGCCGCGCCACCTGAAGCGTCGTCGTGCCCCCATCCAAAATGACAACCTGCCCAGGACGCACGAGCTTTGCAGCGGCACGGGCGATCGCCTTACTGATTCTCAGGTGAGAACCAGCAATTCATTTAACTTATCCTTCAAATCTGGTGATACTGTCAGTGGTTTGTAAACTTCGCCTTCATAGGGATACCAAACATAGCCAGTACTAAAGGGTTGAAATGATGGAGAAGCTCCGCACGCTTGCCAAACCCTCTCGGCCAGCACCAAACCTGGAAAACTGGTTTCAGAGACTTCTGTACTTAGTTCGCTGTAAGTTCTAAATTCATCAACTTCCACTCCCGCCAAGGCGTAACGAAACGTTGGAGCAGATCGCAGCCGCTGATAGAGTATGAGACCCAATTCTGTCATTGAGTAAGCAATGTCTGGCGTATGGATTCCAATTTCACTGAGGTTGTCAGGATAAACCCGGCACCACCAATGTTCTTCAAAATCCTGAAAAATCTCAGTCTGGCATCGGGACTGCATACCGATTGAAAGTGTCCAAGACAATCCATTAAAGTGTTGAGCAAACTGCTCAGCGGCACTCTGCTCTGAACCACACTCAGCCGATAAACTAAAGACCCACGTCATCCTAACTCACCTTTTTCCAGTCGTTCTGGGTATTCGCCAATGCAGCCTCGTATCTTTCTAAGAGCATTGAGACTCTTGGCATAATGCTAACGTGAGTAGCACTGTCTTGAACAGCTTCCAGATCACCACCAATTTGACTATCCTCAATCTGCCATAGTGGGTCTTTGCCCAAGCCACCAAAAGCGGCAGGTTTGCGAAATGCAGGCAAGCTTTCAATTGAGAGAGCTGTAGACATCCCTCTTGTGCTTCTCATCGCTACAACGACCAGTTCACCTGTAGATTCTCGTGCTGCTTCGGATCGCAGATAGCCTTGGTCGTCCAAACAATTTCTAGGCATTTTGACCACATCGACATCAATACCAGGTCTGATTCCCAAGAGTCGGGCACTACGCCCCACTTTGGGTTTACCATTTTCTTGAACCATCCCTCGATAATAAAGTTTTGTCACTTAACCTGGATGAATAACTCAGTGTCAAGAGCATAGACCCAAAATCTCCCAATTTATTGGGCAACTTCACTTTCAACTAAATAAACCCATTTTCAGATATCTAGAGTTCGGGCTAGAAGATACTCTGATAGGCTGGTGCGATCGCGGCTTCAAGTTTTGGTGTCATGGGTTAGCCTCCCGAATGCACACCTCTATGGTACGTGAATTAGGGGGCGAACACTATAGTTTGAAAGTACTTGGCAAAAGACATGGAACTGTTTATTGAATTGTTAGCTGTTGCTAGCGCCATAGAGTTGTTTCATCTGTTGAATCCACACCTTGAGTGCATTTTTAGCTGCTATCGAATTCGACTCGAAGCCTTCCGCTTCAGAATAGCCCTCAATTTCAATGTCGTACTCGTGCTTGCGAAGTTCCATCTGGACACTATAGGGCACTCCCTCAAGAGCTTCAATGCTTCTTTTTAAGAACTTAACAAACTCAGTACGAGACATTGCGTCTTGATCATATGTAACAAAAGCCTTTTCTAAACGTTCCAGTACGGACAAGTTTGACATTCTAAATTTCCAAAAAACTATTTAACCTGCGCGTCGCAAAATTACGGGAGAGAGCGGATGCTTAATCTCAAACCGATCGCTCAAACCGCCTCATCCCGAATAATCGTAATATCCAAATTCTTGTACGCCACCAGCATCTCATGGGGCACCGTCGCAGCCGTCACCAGATAGGTCAGTGCTTGAATCGACTCCACCACATAGGTTGCCGCCGTATCCAACTTCTGTGCCGTCACTAACCCAACTACTTCTGCCGCCCCCTGAATCATCGCCCGCTTCACATGGGCCTCATCTAAATTCGTCACACTAATCCCCACCTCAGGATGGACACTGCACACCCCTAATAGACACAAATCCGCACGAATCATCCGCAACGACTCGATCGCCTCTGCCCCGACATTCACTAATGCCTTTTTATAGAGCCGTCCGCCCAACATCACCACCTCAATTAAGGGATGCTCTGCTAATGCCAATGCAATAGGTGGGCTGTTGGTCACAATCGTCGCCTGTAAATCTAGGGGCAAATGCCGCGCCACCTGAAGCGTCGTCGTGCCCCCATCCAAAATGACAACCTGCCCAGGACGCACGAGCTTTGCAGCAGCACGGGCGATCGCCTCTTTTTCCTTGGGTGCCTGTTTCTGGCGATCGGCATAGCTGGCCGTGACCGGAGACTTCAGCAACGCCCCACCGTGAACCCGCTGCAATAGACCCGACTCCGCCAATTCCCGCAGATCGCGACGGATTGTATCTTCAGACACCTTGAGATCTACACTTAGCTCAGAAGACAACACCTTTTTGTCCTTGTGCAGGATTTCTAAGATAAATTGTCGCCGCTCCGCCGTCAACATCATGGGGTTTTCCTAGTGGGTTTCCTGAAAGTGCGTGTTTGATCTTGAAAGTGCGCGTTTGTGAGTTTATACTCATGAATGTACTCATTATTGCCCATCAAATCCGTATTTTCAATTGCAAACCAGCACAATCGTGCAGCTATTTATCATTTCTTTGAGAAAAACCGATGAATCCTACTCTTCCTTTTCCAATCAACCTTGGCGCTTACCAAAAACTTAGCCTCGATGCCTCTAAGCCCACCCTCACTGATGAACAGCGCTCCATCCTGAAGGCCAATATCGAATTGTGCCGAGATGCGATCGTGTTCTTCACCGCCACAGGTGCAGCCCGAGGCGTGGGCGGACACACAGGCGGCCCTTACGATACCGTCCCCGAAGTCATGATTTTGGACGCGCTTTTCCGTGGCAGTTCAGAGCAGTATGTGCCCATTTTCTTTGACGAAGCCGGACATCGCGTCGCCACCCAGTACCTGATGGCAGCTCTCCACGGCGACCTTCCCGTCGAAAAACTCGCCCATTATCGTGAAGCCCACTCCCACCTCCCCGGACACCCAGAAGTCAACTTCACCCCTGGCGTCAAGTTTAGTTCCGGTCGCCTCGGTCACATGTGGCCCTACGTGAACGGCGTGGCGATCGCAAACCCTGGCAAAACCGTCTTCTGTCTCGGCTCCGATGGCTCCCAACAAGAAGGGAATGATGCCGAAGCTGCACGGCTGGCAGTCGCCCAACACATCAACGTCAAGCTGATCATTGACGACAACGACGTTACCATTGCCGGACATCCTTCCAACTATCTCCCTGGCTATACCGTCGCCAAAACCCTCGCAGGCCAAGGCGTTAAAGTTCTCGAAGGCAATGGCGAAGACTTAGACGATCTCTACCGTCGCATCTGCGAAGCCGTGAACACCCCTGGCCCTGTGGCGGTCATCAACCAACGCCCCATGTCCGTCGGCATTGAAGGACTCGAAGGTACCACCCACGGTCATGATGTGATTTCGGTGAAATTGGCGATCGCCTACTTAGAAAAGCGCGGCCTGACCGATGCCGTAAACTACCTCAAGGCTATTGAAGCCCCCAAAAATCCTTACACCTACGTCGGTTCGGGGAGTACCTGGGATTCCAATCGCAACGTCTTTGGAGATGCCGTCGTATCCGTGCTGGGTGGCATGAGCGAAGGCGATCGCAAAGCCAATGTCTTGGTGATTGATAGTGACTTGGAAGGGTCTTGCGGATTGAAAAAAATCCACGATGCGCACCCAGAAGTCTTTATTCATTCCGGCATCATGGAACGGGGCAATATCTCCGCCGCCGCTGGGTTTGGGATGCAGGCTGGGAAGCAAGGTATTTTTGCAACTTTCGCTGCCTTCCTGGAAATGTGTATTTCTGAAATCACAATGGCACGGTTGAACTACTCCAACCTGCTCTGCCACTTCTCCCACTCCGGCATTGATGATATGGCAGATAATACTTGCCACTTCGGCATCAATAACTTTTTTGCAGATAACGGATTGGATGACGGCTACGCAACGCAACTGTACTTCCCTGCGGATGCATCGCAGATGAAGGCTTGCGTTAAAGCTGTCTTCAACGATCCTGGTTTGCGGTTTATTTTCTCTACTCGCTCCAAAACACCCAACATTCTGGGCGCGAACGGTAGCGATCTTTATGGTGGTGACTATACTTTTGTCCCTGGCAAAGATGAAGTGGTCAGAGAAGGTACCGCAGGTTATATCGTCAGCTTTGGCGATGCCCTCTATCGCGCTGCCGATGCTGTAGAACGCCTCAATCAACAAGGGATTAACGTGGGCCTAATCAACAAACCCACGTTGAATGTGATTGATGAAGCAATGATGGCAAAAATCGGTGCTTCCCCCTTTGTTCTGGTTGTTGAAGCGTTCAATCGCCGGACTGGATTGGGCAGTCGGTTTGGTTCTTGGTTGCTGGAGCGGGGGTTAACGCCTAAGTTTGCGCATCTTGGTACCCATAAAGAAGGCTGCGGCGGTCTGTGGGAACAGTACCCCCATCAAGGATTAGATCCAGATAGCATTTTGGCTAAGGTCAAGGAATTGGTGAAATAACCAGGCGAGAGTATTTACTGTGTTTGTGAGACAAAATTCTTGCAAGCAAATTGGAGAGTAGACTAAAAATACTTGATATTCCGAGCAAAAGGGCCAGTCATTCCTGACTGGCCCTTTTGCTAATTCGGTTATTGTGGCTAGGCCATATTTTAGACTTAACCGGTCAGGTGAGGTAATTAGTCCCTTAACAAGGCTCGAAATCCTGCCTGCTGAAAATAGGCATCGGTAGTCAGTGCGTCAGTAATTCCTCGATCCTGCATCACGATAAATGATATACAGTCCACTAAACCCCATTCCTTGTCTTCTCGTTGCTTAAACAAAGTGAAGGCTAATTTGTAAAGGCTATTGGTTAATAAAACGACTTCGATACTGGGATCAGTTTCGAGAGATTCTAAAAGTTGGATTGCCGCTGCTCTGTATTTTTGCTTAGAAAGCGAATTACCTATTTCCAGTAAGATCGCCTGAGTTGTGACCAAACGGGTTCTGTTAGTCTCAATTTGATTGGCAAGTTTAACAGCCCGTATATGATTTTGATCGGTAACAGAAGATAAGGCGATCGCAAACGAAGTATCTAAAAAAACTTCAGTCATTGTTAGACAAAGGTTCCGCATATAAATATTGGTCAATTTTCTCTGACCAATCTGGTTCACCCTTTAATTTTAAAGACTGAGCAGTTTTAAGGAACGTTTTAGGTGGTTTAACTTCATTGGGCAAGACACTTTCAACGATAATCCGCACCCTCGTACCTACAGCTAGGTTTAAGGGAACTTCTGGTTGAAGGGCTGTCCCATCAAATACGGCTTCGAGTTCTTGAAACATCATTCTTTAAGGGCTATGAGCTATTTTCAGTATAGCCTGACCTTTACTATTAGCCAGGAAGAACAGTAACAACCCTAATGATGGTGGGCAGTGTCTACTCCATGAAAAGTTACGAGTCGAGAAGCCTAATGGCCTGGAGTTCACCGTATGGCGACTCACTTTGCATCATGATTGATCGCATTTTCCTCCGTTCCGGTACAACGATTCGTTATTCCACCGATTATACATCTTTTCAAAATTTGAATAAATAGCACTTCGCTTTACTCTCCTCTGCTCAATCCAGAAGCTAAATAGCTCATAGTAGGAGATAACAAGACCTTGGTAAAACTCACGAAGAACTTCCTCATCTAAAAGCTTTTTGTCCGTCAGTACTCCTATCTCTTCAAAAAAATTACATATATTGACTAATGCTGCTTTTATCTTTTTTTTATCATGTTCAGAATTCGGAGCACTATTAAAGGCTTCGAGACGATTCTCTTCTGATAGGTGCTCCAGTTTCTCTGCAAGGTCTTCGATAACTGCTTTTGTTTCAGAAAAATCAGGAGAATTCCATCGCTCAGTTAGTTCAATTGCTCTATTCAATTTTGAAAATTCGACAGTCTGATTTAAACCCTGAGCAATATAAACAGCACTGATGACCGTTGCTGTAGAAGAAAGAACAGTTGCGGTAAAAGTCAGCAACTCTCGCTCATTTGGGAAACGCCAGAAAAAAATTATTAATACTACAGAAATAAACAACCCAACAATACCGACCCAAATAACAACTCTGTTTTTGATAGGAGAGAATTCAATGGCTCTTTTTCTACGACTTTTCATCTTGAATCTAACCTTTTTTCTATTATTCTCTATACTTAACTGCTTCTATAGCTACTTCAAGATTATGTTTTCACCAATACCTGAATGGCAACTTTACATTAAGCACCAACAGATAATTTTTACGCTACCACTCTCACCAAGTCTTGCTACATAACTATTTATTCAACCGCATATAGCAGTTATCAGGCTTCTATAGTACAGATACTTATTGCCCAGCAAAGATTTGAGTTGGGTAACGTACTACGCTTGATCGATCATCGCTATATAGCGGTCTAACACTCATAAATGACATATTATCCTGCATATTCTAATCTAACTCCGAAATTCAAGATTTATACAACTTTTGCAATCTAACTCCATATCCAGCGGCGTTAGATTGCATTTTTGTCAGAAAATCAGTATGAATCTTCAAAGTCTAAAGCACTTGAATCGCTTGGGCAAAATCTTGAGCCGCCACACTATTGCTCACGCCCTGTCCCAGATTCATCAAATGTTTGTTCCAGAAGACCGATTGGTAGCCCCGTCAGTGCCACAGAAACCTCAACCTGCTGATAACGTCCCCCCTCATCCAACCGAAACGCCAAGACCCTCAGCCCTCTAACATCCACCACCCAATATTCTGGAATCCTCAAAGCCGCATAAAGCTGCTTCTTTTCGTC
>JANLSD010000078.1:0-6496 GCA_031362245.1 Acaryochloridaceae cyanobacterium OTE_25_metabat_464
CCCCACCCCAGCCCTCCCCTTATAAAGGGGAGGGAGCCAGTCCATATTCTTCCCCCCTTACTAAGGGGGGATTGAGGGGGGGAATGCAGGGTGTTTGAGTAAAGTCCAACTTGTGTGTACACCGTAGCCCAGGGCGGAGAGGGGAGCAAGAATCGGTATTTAGCCCTTTCCCATTGGAAGAAAGTTTGGGATGAGGGGATTCAAGGTGTTTGACTCCCTACAATCCAGCACCCTAAGCAAACCCAACAGCCGGAGCCAAAACTCATGAACAACCGAATCAACTCCGCTTCCCCTCCAAATAACACCTGGCTCAATAGCGGTCGCATGATCCGCGTGCTGGAATCCGTTCAGGATGTGATTGTCATTTCCCTCTGCATGAGCTTGTTTTGCCTCATGCTAGTGCAACTCTACGAAACCGTATTATCCCTGCTGCCCCCCTTAGACTTTCCCTCCGTCACCTCCGATATTTTGTTCCTGCTCATTCTCGTCGAACTCTTTCGACTGTTAATTATCTACTTGCAAGAACATCGAGTCTCCATCGGCGTTGCGGTGGAAGTCTCTATCGTCTCCGTCCTGCGAGAAATGATCGTGCGCGGCGTCCTGGAAACGCCCTGGCCTCAGGTCTTAGCCACCTGTGCGTTTCTCCTCAGCCTAGGAGCATTGCTCGTCAGTCGGGTCTGGCTACCCCCCACCTTTGAAGGCATCGATCCAGAACAAGCCGTATCGCAACGCTACCGCGCAATGCATGAGTCGAGCGAAGAAGATGAACGCTCCCACAATATTCCTGCCAATGGCCTGCCGATTGTCGAGACACTGCATCCATCCCTACAAAAAATCCAATAGCTGAGACAACCCTAAAGGATAGCAACCATGAACTCAACCACCCCGATCGCCACAAAACCCCGCGATGTCCAAGTTGCCGAAATTGGAAGCCATACCCAGACCCTGCGATCTCGCACCTGGGATAGACTCAAGTTTGAAGCCGAGTACGCTAATCAGCGCGGCACTACCGCCAACTCCTACCTCATCCGCGCCGACAAAACATTACTCCTCGATCCACCCGGAGAATCCTTCATCGAAATTTATCTCCAGACCCTGAAAGCAGAGATTGAGTTGACGCAGCTTGACTACATTCTGCTCAGCCACGTCAACCCCAACCGCATCGCAACTCTCAAAGAACTCATCGCCCAGGCGCCTCAAGCCACCTTACTGTGCTCCAAACCCGCAGCCAACGGACTCAAAACCGCCTTTCCCAACTGGAACATCAAACTTCAGACCCTACGCGGCGATGAAACCCTCGATCTAGGTCAAGGCCATAGCCTGCAATTTATGTTTGTGCCCACCCCCAACTGGCCCGATGCCCTAGCCACCTTCGACCCCGTTACCCGCATTCTCTACACCGATAAGTTTTTCGGCACCCACGTCTGCGAAGACGCACTCTTTGACGAAAACTGGAAACAGTTGGATGGCGATCGCCGTTACTACTTTGACTGTCTCCACGCCCCCCAAGCCAAACAAGTCGAAACCGCCCTCGACAAACTCGCCACCGTCAATGCCCAATGTTACGCGCCTGCCCACGGCCCTGTGGTGCGCTTTAGCCTGAGCCGCTTTAGCTATGACTACCGCCAATGGTGTCAGGCACAAGAACAGCAGGAATTACGGGTGGCGCTACTCTACGCTTCGGCCTATGGGAATACGGCGGTTTTGGCAGGGGCGATCGCCCAAGGACTGCTCCAATCCGAGGTGGCGGTAGAGTCCATCAACTGCGAACTCGCAGACCCTGCCGAGATTACCCGCGCCGTGGAATCCTGCGATGGCTTTATCATCGGCTCTCCTACCCTTGGCGGTCATGCCCCAGCCCAAATCCAGACCGCGCTGGGCTTAATCTTATCTGCTGCGCCTAAAACCAGACTGGCAGGAGTGTTTGGTTCCTACGGCTGGAGTGGGGAAGCCGTTGATCTGATTGAGGGCAAACTGCAAGATGCCAACTATCGCTTTGGCTTCGACCCCATCCGCGTGCGCTTTAGCCCCACGGCAGAAGTCCTTGAGGAATGCATCACCGCAGGCCGTGAGTTTGCCCGATCACTCAAAAAATCCAAAAAACTCCGCAGCCCTCTTCAATCCCAAGCCGCAGCCCCAGTCGATCGCACAGAACAGGCCGTCGGACGCATTATCGGTTCGCTCTGTGTGGTTACAACCGCTTGGAATAACACCCATCGGGGGTTTCTCACTTCTTGGGTGTCTCAAGCCAGTTTCAATCCGCCAGGGTTGATTGTTGCAGTCGGTCATGCTCAACGGGCTGGGCTAATGATTCAACCTGGCGATCGCTTTGTCCTAAATGTGCTGCGGGAAGGTCGCAATCTCCGCCGTCATTTTTCTGCCAATGCCGAGGGGGAAGCTTTGAATACCCTCAGCACCCATCCCGCTCAAAATGGCTGTCTGATTTTGGATGAGGCACTGGCCTATGTGGAGTGTACGGTCAAAGATCGGGTGGAGGCGGGCGATCGCTGGTTAGTCTATGCCACCATCAACCACGGCGAATTGTTGGACAAGGAAGGGGTGACTGCTATTCACTATCGCAAAGCAGCTTCGCAATAGTGCTCCCAGATTAAAGGCTCAAAGAAGATTCTCTAAATCAGCCAGATCTTGTAGCCGTCCAGATGCCTTCTTGTTCTGTTTTAGATTCTCTAAATCGATGAAGTTCACGGTTAAGTCTTCAAAGGGGACTTCAACCCGAGAGGCAAAGCAGTTCTCAAACGTCACGCCCGAAGGTGTTGTAAGCAAGTCAATCCGGCTGGGTGGATATCCCAATTGAATGACTTGGTCAGGATCAAGAAAATCAGATACCTGCAAATTTAGAGAGCCAAACCCGAACTGTTCTAGGGCTTTGATCAAATTTGCAGCATTTTCTTGGCTCATCTCAACCCAAATATCGATATCTTTCGTGTAGCGCGGGTAGCCATGAAACGCAACAGCATAGCCCCCAATGACTAGGTATCGAACCTGATTATCGTTTAGTGATTGTATAAACTCTTTGAAGTCTTGGTTCAGCACCGTACTTCCACCTGTGGAATTCTTGACGAATTTGTTCTAATGCCGCCAGACGATCCTCATAGGATTGTGAGCGCCAATAAACTGCGTCACTCTTCTGTTCGCGAAGCAGAACCTTATTGACAACCAAACTGACTCGGTTTGAAGAGTTCATTGTCTGTCTAAAATTTATTGAACCAAAAAATACGATGAACCTTCGTTCATTTCTCATCTAGCCCTTACAGTAAAACATATTTGGGAGAAAATGCTGGGTCGCTGGAGCCTAAAATATAGCGAAAGACCAGTACACTCAGGAATGCTGAGCTTGTGCGTTCCATGTCAGATCATCAGTCGGTTAGCGCCGCCGTTGCCAAACTCTACGACACCTACCCCTTCCCCCCCGAACCCCTTTCAGACGAGCCGCCGTTAGGCTATAACTGGCGCTGGAACTGGAATACCGCCTATAGCTTCTGCACAGGCCAAAAGCCCGCCAACCAAAACGTCCGCATCCTAGACGCAGGCTGTGGCTCTGGCGTCAGCACCGAGTACCTACTCCACCTCAACCCCCAAGCCGAAGTCGTCGCCATTGACCTGAGTGCCGGCACCCTATCCGTGGCCCAAGAACGCGCCCAACGCTCCGGTGTTGCAGAGCGGGCCACCTTTAAGCAGTTGAGCTTATTTGATGTCGCGCAACTCCCAGGAGAATTTGATCTCATCAACTCCGTCGGCGTCCTCCACCACACCGCCGACCCCATCCGAGGGATCCAAGCCCTAGCCAAAAAACTAGCCCCTGGCGGCATCTTCCATATCTTTGTCTACGGCGCACTAGGCCGCTGGGAAATTAGCCTCATGCAAGAGGCGATCGCCCTCCTCCAAGGCAAACAACGTGGCGACTTTTCCAACGGCGTGAGCGTAGGCCGTCAAATCTTTGCCGCCCTCCCCGAAAACAACCGCCTCAAAAAGCGCGAAACCGAACGCTGGTCAATGGAAAACTATCGGGACGAGTGTTTTGCCGATATGTACGTCCATCCCCAAGAAATTGACTACACCATCCCCACTCTGCGGGAGCTGATTCAGGCTTCTGGCCTAGAGTTTATGGGCTTCTCCAACCCCAAAGTGTGGCAACTCGATCGCCTCGTTGGCAGCAACCCAGATCTCCTCGAACGCGCCGCTCACCTGGACGAATGGGAACGCTATCGCCTGATTGAGCTACTGGATCCAGAATCCATCACCCACTATGAGTTTTTCCTAGGGCGATCGCCCCTCCCTCGCGCCGACTGGTCACAGGATCAGGCACTCCTCGCCGCCATCCCCGAAATCAACCCCTGCCTCGACGGATGGCCTAACCGCTGTCTCTTTAATAGTGACTATCAAATCGTCAACCTCTCCGATTCTGAGCATGGGTTTCTGAGCGCCTGTGAAGGAAACACACAGGATCCCCAGCGGTCTGTAGCGGAGCTGATGAACGAGCATGGGCTGTCGATTGTAGAGGTGCGATCGCTTCTGGATCAGCAGCTTTTACTGCTGTCTCCCTACGCCCTCAAAATGTAAAGTTCCCATTAAGTATTGTTACCCCTGCGTGATATTATTAGCGGTGGCCTGCCATTTAGCACCTTAAGCAGCCTACCTGTGGATCCAGCCAATTTGCCGATTCAACCGCTGTCTTCCGAATTGGAGACAGTCACGACTGAATCAGAGTCGTCTCACTCTATGGATTCGTACTATCAGCTCCAAAAAGAGCTGCTGGTTACGACCATTATTTTGATTGCGATCGCCTTCGGGCCAATCTGGTGGTTTTATTCACTTAACATTGCCCTAAATTATTTAGTTGGGGCATGCACAGGTGTGGTTTACTTAAAATTGCTGGCAAGAAACGTTGAACGACTTGGAACGCAGGAACAGAAAGTAGGAAAAAGCCAGCTTGCTGTATTCATTGGGGTTATGGTGTTTGCCACCCAATTAGAACAGCTCCAAGTTTTGCCGATTTTTCTGGGGTTTTTAACCTATAAAGCTGCGATTCTGGTCTACACGCTAAAAATTGTGGCCAAGTCTCCATAGATTATACGACTTTAATAAAAGTTGCGTAATTTGAGACATTTTGCGTAAAGTTCCAGTGAGGTTGTGCAACCTATGCACCATGGCAGCCTTCTGCTCAATTCTTTTGAACTTCATTCTCTGCTCCCAATCGCAAAATTGGAAGTAGGACATCACCTTTACTGGCAGTTGGGCAACCTCAAAGTTCATGGTCAGGTATTTATTACCTCCTGGATTGTGATTGGGTTGTTGCTCATCGCATCCCTAGCTGCCACTCGAAGCGTCCAGAGAATTCCTAGCGGTATTCAGAATCTCATGGAATACGCGCTTGAATTTGTACGGGATTTGACCAAAAATCAAATTGGTGAAAAAGAATATCGACCTTGGGTTCCCTTTGTTGGAACACTATTCTTATTTATCTTTGTTTCAAATTGGTCTGGTGCACTAGTGCCTTGGAAGCTGCTTGAGTTGCCAGAAGGTGAACTCGCCGCGCCCACCAACGACATCAACACAACCGTTGCGTTGGCGTTATTGGTTTCCTTGGCCTACTTTTACGCTGGATTTAAGAAGAAAGGGCTGGGCTACTTTGCAAAGTACGTTCAACCAACCCCCATTCTTTTGCCAATTGCGATTCTCGAAGATTTTACCAAGCCGCTCTCACTCAGCTTCCGACTGTTCGGGAATATTCTCGCTGACGAACTGGTGGTGGGCGTTTTGGTTTTGTTGGTTCCGCTTTTCGTACCCTTGCCCGTAATGCTCCTCGGTTTATTCACGAGCGCCATTCAGGCATTGGTGTTTGCCACCCTCGCGGCTGCCTATATTCATGAGGCACTCGAAGGCCACGGCGAAGGAGAGCATGAGGCCCACTAGGTTTCTAGTGATCCTTTGGTTCTAACCGTTTTGTCCCATCAATCTGGATGAAGCGTCTGGCTTTAATGGCTTAACGTGCTCATTCAAACTTTCAAACTATTTCTCGTACTTGATTTCGCAAAAAGGAAAAGCATCATGGATTCGTTAGTTGCTGCCGCTTCAGTTATTGCTGCCGCCCTTGCTATTGGTCTCGCTGCCATCGGCCCTGGTATTGGCCAAGGTAATGCATCAGGAAGCGCCGTTGAAGGGATTGCTCGTCAGCCTGAAGCTGAAGGCAAAATTCGGGGGACGTTGCTGTTGACCCTAGCGTTCATGGAATCTCTTACCATTTACGGCTTAGTTATTGCATTGGTGCTACTCTTCGCAAATCCTTTTGCGTAATTCAAGGTCAGCCGTTTGTAGCTGGGATGCTTCTGAAAAGACAATCACTGGCTACAAACGGTTTACTGCAATAGGAGAAAGAAAAGCATGTTTGATTTTGATGCCACTTTGCCCATGATGGCAATCCAGTTTTTATTGCTTACTGCCGTACTCAACGTGGTGTTCTTTAAGCCTTTATCTA
>JANLSD010000092.1:0-36281 GCA_031362245.1 Acaryochloridaceae cyanobacterium OTE_25_metabat_464
TAGTTATTAAGAAACGTGACGGTAAGCGCCTTGAATTCACCTCAGCCCTCGGCAGATTCTCGATTTAAATTTGACCCCATTGAAGCCGCACTTGCCGATATCCAGTCAGGGCGCGCAGTGGTGGTGGTGGATGATGAGAACCGCGAGAACGAAGGTGATGTCATCTGTGCGGCGCAGTTCGCCACCCCAGAAATGATTAACTTCATGGCGGTGGAAGCGCGAGGATTAATTTGTCTCGCCATGACAGGGGAGCGGCTGGATGCCTTAGATCTACCCCTCATGGTGAGCAACAATACAGATCCCAATCAGACTGCGTTTACGGTCAGTATTGATGCCTCTCCCACCCTAGGCATTTCAACGGGCATTTCCGCAGAGGATCGCGCCAAGACCATTCAGGTGGCGATTAACCCCAATACGCAGCTTTCTGACTTAAGGCGACCAGGACATATCTTTCCGCTGCGATCGCGAGACGGCGGCGTGCTCAAGCGGGCAGGCCACACAGAATCGGCGGTGGATTTGGCACACATGGCAGGGCTTTACCCAGCAGGCGTAATTTGTGAGATTCAGAATCCTGATGGCTCAATGGCGCGACTGCCAGAACTGATTGACTATGCCCACAAACACAACCTTAAAATCATCAGCATTGCTGATCTCATCAGCTATCGACTTCAGCACGAACGCTTTGTCCATCGCGAAACTGTAGCAGAGCTGCCCACGGAGTTTGGTGAATTCCAAATCTACGGCTACCGCAACATGCTCGACAACTCCGACCATGTGGCGATCGTGAAGGGAGATGTGGAGAAATTCGGCGATCGCCCCATCATGGTGCGCGTCCACTCCGAGTGCCTGACGGGAGATGCCCTGGGTTCCCTGCGCTGCGACTGCCGGATGCAGCTTCAGGCGGCCCTCAAGATGATTGATGCAGTAGGGGAAGGCGTGGTGGTGTATCTGCGCCAAGAGGGACGTGGGATTGGCCTGATTAACAAGCTCAAAGCCTATACGCTGCAAGACAAAGGGTTCGATACGGTTGAAGCCAATGAGAAACTAGGCTTCCCTGCCGATCTGCGCAACTATGGCGTGGGGGCGCAGATCCTCAACGATTTGGGTATCCACAATATCAAACTCATTACCAACAACCCGCGCAAAATTGCGGGACTTAAGGGTTATGGCCTTGATGTGGTGTGTCGTGTGCCGCTGCTGATTGAGGCTACGTCCTTTAATATGACTTACCTCAACACGAAAGCAGCAAAACTCGGGCACATGCTGCTGCAAACTTATCTACTCACGGTCAGCATTCAATGGAATGACGAAGCAACGGAAGACGAACGCTACGAACGCCTCGAAAAGCTCCGTCACTTGGCCGATACAGAACATTTGCTTTTGCAAGAAGAAACGCGCCCTGTGGCAACGGCAATCTTTGGGGACTCTATGCTGGTGGTGCATTTGGGACTAGACCAGCCCAATGTTGCAGATGCGGATTGGTTTATCCAGACAGGGCATCCCTATATGGGGGCGATCGCCCATATTCTAGAAGACCTCAAGACTTGGCCCCAGGTGGCGCGGTTTGAGTTTCTGATTTCGCCAGGGACGGATCCGTTCAAGACGCTGCAAATTAAGCTTGATCGTGAGGATGTGGATGCCAATGATTTGACGCAATCGGCGCTGAATCATCTGGAAACCCAGCGGATTTATACGGTTTCGCTGTGAATGAGGTTGGGAGAGGGGCGCATTTCTCGAAGGCGTCCTAGACGATAAAGATTCCGAATGATGGACTTATACAAACTTCTGTATCATATGAAAGAGCTATAGATCCGGCTATGCGTCGCCCTCCTTACAAAGGCGTTTTTAACCTATGACCACAATCGAAACCAGAACCGAGCCGATGGTGCTCAACATGGGTCCCCATCACCCCTCCATGCACGGGGTTTTGAGGCTTATGGTGACACTAGACGGCGAAAACGTCATCGACTGCGAACCCGTCATTGGGTATCTGCATCGCGGCATGGAAAAAATTGCCGAGAACCGCACCAACATTATGTTTGTGCCCTACGTCAGCCGCTGGGACTACGCCGCAGGCATGTTCAACGAGGCCGTGACCGTTAACGCCCCCGAAAAACTGGCAAACATCCAGGTGCCTAAGCGGGCCAGCTATATCCGCGTCATCATGCTAGAGCTGAACCGGATTGCCAATCACCTGCTCTGGCTTGGCCCATTTCTCGCAGACGTTGGCGCTCAAACGCCTTTCTTTTATATTTTTCGAGAACGAGAGCTAATCTACGACCTGTTTGAAGCCGCCACCGGAATGCGGTTTATTAACAACAACTATTTCCGCATGGGCGGAGTGGCGGCTGACCTCACCTACGGATGGGTCACAAAGTGTCTCGACTTCTGTGACTACTTTTTACCCAAAGTAGACGAGTACGAACGCCTCATCACCAACAACCCCATCTTCCGCAAACGCCTCGAAGGAATTGGCACCATCACCCGCGATGAGGCTATCAACTGGGGTTTATCCGGCCCGATGCTCCGCGCCTCTGGGGTGGACTGGGATCTGCGCCGCGTCGATCATTACGAGTCTTACGACGACTTTGACTGGGATGTGCAGTGGGATACAGGGGGCGATTGCCTTGCCCGCTATGCTGTCCGCATTCGCGAAATGCGTGAGTCGGTCAAGATTACGCGGCAGGCGTTGGAACAGCTTCCGGGTGGCCCTTACGAAAACCTTGAAGCCAACCGGATGCTAGAGGGCAAAAAGTCTAAATGGAATGAGTTTGACTACCAGTTTTTAGGTAAAAAGCTGGCTCCCACCGCCAAAATTCCTGAAGGGGAACTCTATGCGCGGGTGGAAACGGGCAAGGGCGAACTCGGCATCTATCTGATTGGCAGCGATAACGTCTTCCCCTGGCGTTGGAAAATCCGAGCACCGGATTTCAACAACCTCCAAATTCTGCCGAAATTGGTGCAGGGCTACAAGGTCGCCGATTTGATCGCCATTTTAGGCAGCATCGACGTCATCATGGGTTCCGTAGACCGATAAATGTGTTCTGCCGTAGGAGCGCACCTACGTGTGCGCCCTTCCAAGGTGTGACGAATCCAACCCAAAATTTCCATATTCCAAAACCGATGGGTGAGTCCATCGGTTTTGTTTTGGAGGGCGATCGCAAATCACCCATCCCAAGACAACTCAAACCTATCCAAACTGTATTGTCAGTCCTCCAATCGATCCGTAATTTTGCCCCGAATCGCCGAGATGGCAACAACCCGAGGCGAAGCCAAATAATTTTTGCCCGTGGGATCGCCACTGCGCCCCTTAAAATTTCGGTTGGTTGCGTAAACCCCAACTTCTTCGCGTCCCAGTCCTCCTAACCCTGCATTAATGCAGGCCCCACAGCCAGATTTCAACAGGTTAGCACCCGCGTCTTCTAAAATTTGCCAGTACCCGAGTCGTTCCGCCTGTTGACGCACATCTTGAGATGCAGGCACCACAAATAGATCTACATCTGGGTTCACTTTTCGCCCTGCGAGTACCGCTGCCGCTTGGGCTAAATCGTATAATTTCCCACCTGTGCAGGATCCAATGAAAGCGCGGGTAATGGGCACTTCCCCTAACTCACTAATGTTGACCACCTGATCGGGTTTGGGGGGACAGGCCACCTGGGGTTCCAACGCACTCAGGTCAAAGCGATACGATCGCCCGTAAACCGCATCAGGATCACTGGCGAGGGGGTCGATGTGGGTTTGACCGCGATCGCGCAAATACTCCGCAGTCAACGCATCCGGCGCAATGAGTCCACACATTGCCCCACATTCGATCGCCATGTTTGCCAGGGTCATGCGCTCTTCCATCGGGAGTTGGTCAATGATGGAACCCTTGAACTCCATCACTTGACCCGTCGCCCCATCACAGCCGATCTGACCCAGGATGAAGAGCATAATGTCCTTCGCGCTAACAAACGCCGGAAGTTTCCCCTCTAGCTCAAAGAGCAGCGTCTGCGGCACCCGAATCCACATCTCTCCGGTGGCAAAAATATTCGCCATATCAGTGGTACCCACCCCCGTGGAAAAACAGCCAAAGGCCCCGTAGGTACAGGTATGGGAATCAGTCCCTGCAACCACCATGCCAGGATGGATAAATCCCCGCTCTGGCAATAAGACATGACAAATTCCGGCGGCTTCCCCTGGAGACACCACATCTAACAGATGGCAACCTTGTGCGTTCGCAAAGTCGAGCATTTGTTGATACAGCACCTGGGTTTTGGCATCGGTGCGGACATCATTGGTTTGGATAAAGTGATCCGCCACCAACACGACCCGATCCGCGTCCCAAAGCGTTGCGTCTGTACCAAAATGCTGATGGAAAACCTGGGCAACTGGCCCTGCAACCGCGTCATGAGACATTGCCAGATCGACCTTAATGAAAACCGTTTCCCCTGGTCGGAGATAGGCATTGCCCGATGACCGCGCCAAAAGCTTTTCCGCCAAGGTCATGGGACGCGATCGCGTCGCGCTAGCTGGCACTGAAAGGGTTCCGGCTATGCGCTGTTGGTTAAAGGGAATGAGTCCCCCTGCGGTGACGATCGCCTCTACAACAGGTTCGCTTTGTGGCTGGTCGAGGATCTCTAGGGGCAAGCCAATATTGATACTATTGCGATAAAAAATTTCGGCAAAGGAGGTTGCTTTGACGGTTTGAATGCCAGCCGCTTGGATGGCGATCGCCGCATGTTCTCGACTAGACCCACAGCCAAAATTCCGTCCTGCTTCAATGCGATCGTAGTTGAGTAAGTTTCCTTCTCCAATCAAATGCTCAAAAGCATACTGTTTGAGGTGTTGGGGATCTGCCGTTGTACACCGATTGGCTGGGGTAATATCATCGGTATTGATGTCATCCCCTAGGGTTAAGACCCTTAAATTAGACTTCATTCAACGTACTCCTCTACAATCCAGACCTTAAACTTTGAATCAACAGCTCGGTCAGTTCTTCGGTGCTGACCCACGCCTCGGACGCATCGCGATTCACTAAATCTGCTGTGCGATACCCTTGGGCTAAAACAGCCTCCTGGGCTTTGTGCAGCGTCTCGACGGCCCTGTGTTCACCCCATTGAGAGAGCATGAGGGCGATCGCCCCGATCATTCCCAAGGGATTGGCGATGCCCTTCCCCGCAATGTCGGGGGCAGTGCCATGAATGGCTTCGTACAGCCCCAACCCATCGGCATTCAAACTTGCAGAGGCCAGTAGTCCGATTGAACCCACCAAGGCTCCCGCAATATCGCTCAAAATATCGCCGAATAAATTGCCTGCCAAAATCACATCAAACTGCTTAGGTTCCCTCACCAACTGCATCGCTAAATTGTCCACCAGCATGGGTGCAACCTTTACACCAGGGAAATGAACCGCTTCTTTTTGCACCAACAGACTCCAGGGCAGATGGGGCAATGCATTTTCTTTATGGGCCACTGTCACGAGTCCCCTACGCAACTGCGCCTGTTGCAGCGCAACCCTAGCAATTCGGCGAATTTCCCAGTCGTGGTAGCGCATGGTGTGATAGCCATAGGCTCCCTGTTCATCTTGGGTGCGATCGCCTGGGCCAAAATAAATGCCGCTGACCAGTTCTCTCACAAACAATAGATCTAAGTCCATCACACGATCTGACCGCAGACTGGATTGATCGAGCAAGTGACTGGACATCTTTACCGGACGGAGATTTGCAAAAAAATCAAAGTGCTTACGGATTTCTAGTAGCCCGCCACGGGCGACAGCACCAAAGACAATGCCATCGGAACCTGCACACAGTTGGGCTGTTTCAGATGGAAAAAAGCAACCCAATTGTTCATGGGCAGGCTCACCAATGAGTCCGTAGTCAACCTGAACCGTAAAATTGTGGAGTTCTGCCAAGCTCAGCAACACCTTAATGGCTGCCGACAAAACCTCTGGCCCAATGCCTTCTCCTGGAAGCGCGACCACTCGATAATGTTTGCTAGACATCAAAGATGCCATCCTCAAAAAATGCGATCACTTCGTGGGGAGAAAAGCAGCGTTGATGCTTTAGGGACAAAGACTTAATCACCGCTCGCATATGGCTGTAGCACTCCTTAGACAAAGGCCGATCTAAACATTTCTCAAAAAGATACTGAAAATTGCTAGAGCCACTGTACTTACCAAACCAAATTTCCAGTTCTTCATACTCAAAAATAGAGTAACTTTTGCGGTCTTGCAAAATCGAATTGACATGAATCCCTGTTTCATGAGTCTGAGCCGCTTTAGAGTAGGGCAATGCTGGCCTAATCCCAAGACTTGTTAAATGACTCGCAACACGCTCTACCGCCTCATAGTTGATGCCTTCCACCTCAATCCCAAACCGAACTTTAAGCCCATTTAGAACCTGCTCCAACGCCACATTGCCAGCACGTTCCCCAATGCCAGTAAAAGTGCCCGAAATCATTGAGGCTCCGGCCAGTACTGCTTGAATTGTATTCTCCAGCGCTAAGCCTAAATCATTATGAAAATGGACTGCTAAGGGAGCATCGCTCGTTGTTTTTAACAGTTGACTGACCCAGTTAAAGGCTTTCTCTGGGCTTAGAACGCCAACCGTATCGCACAGCATGAAATTTTCGACAAAGGGTCTAAATTCACCAATACAGTGCCCTAGAAATTCAAAATTAGCTCGACTGGCATCTTCCGCAGCAAAATCCACTTTTATCCCCACTGCTTCACTGGTGGCATACTGCAAGTTTTGCAGCACCTTATGAACCATATTTTCACGAACGCCTTGGATGACCGCTTCTGGTATATCGTCATCAATGGTTTTGTCTTGAAACACTAAATTTCGACGAATCTCAGGATCTCTTAGAAACAATAGTCGATCTGAAACGGCATGGAACAGAATAATCCGTTCCACGCCACAAGATTTAGCATGATCGATAAAGGCTTTTCCCATCATCGTGGCAGGCGCAAGGAGTGCTCCGAGTCCATCTGCCACTAACGCTTTAAGCAAATGCTCCTCGGAGTCATCAATTACAGGCATCACATCAATGCGATGAACACCTGTCGCAGCAATCAAGTGAGCAAGCGTTTTCTTGTCTTCATAACGAAAAAATAAACCCGCCTGCTGTTCTCCATCACGTAAGGTTTCATCAAAAACTTTTAGAGGGAGAGTATTCATTACGCCAATTCAAATCTGAAGCTCAATAGGTACGACTGACCTTTCTTTTTGGTCTGTACCTATAACATGCCCTTAGAGCTAGGGATTTCGTGCTGACGGCGCAGATCAATTTCGACAGCCATACGGAGCGATCGCGCAAACGCCTTAAACGTTGCCTCAATAATGTGGTGGGAGTTGATCCCGTCTAACTGGCGAATGTGGAGCGTCATCTGACTGTGGTTCACAATCGCCACAAAAAACTCGCGCACCAACTGGGTATCATAGGTGCCCACGCGCTGGGTGGGGATTTCGAGTCCATAGCTGAGGTGGGGACGACCGGAAAAATCGAGAGACACTTGGACTAGCGCCTCGTCTAATGGCGCAATAAAGTGACCGAAGCGCTGAATGCCTTTGCGATCGCCCAGCGCTTTCCCTAAAGCCTGCCCTAGGGTAATCCCCACATCTTCATTGGTGTGGTGATCATCAATGTGAACATCCCCTGTGGCCTGCACCGATAGATCCAGCAGCCCGTGAGCCGTAATTTGATCCAACATGTGGTCTAAGAAGGGAACCCCAGTATGGTTATTGGCTTTCCCCGTCCCGTCTAGGTTCAGTGACACAGACACATTTGTTTCGTTCGTCCCACGGTGGACTGAAGCGGTACGTCCAGACGTGACGGAAAGGGATAAAGGATTTTCTTGGGTTTGCATGAATTAAAGCCGTTCAATAGACCAATTTTATTATCGCTGGTTCGGGGTGCCTAAAGGCTTTCGAGGTGCGATCTCGGGTTGAAACTGCGGTTTGCTGCGATCTTTTCGTAACACTCGCGTTCAATATCGCTCAACTCCTTGGGCGGCACAATTTGAACCTTGAGCAACTGATCCCCATTCCCACCTTTGGACAGAGGCCAACCTTTACCCTTAAGCCGCAGTGATTGACCCGATTTAATCCCCGCAGGAAGATTGACTTGCACCATCCCCGTAGGCGTCGGAACCTCTACCTTGGCACCCAGAACCGCTTCGTCGGGGGTAATGGGTAACTCACAGACCAACTGATCGCCCTCAAACTTAAAAAAAGCATGGGGCTGAAGCTTTACCATCAGATAGAGATCGCCCCGCGTTTGGGTCATGGGGTTCAGTTGCCCCTTGCCCCTTAGCCGAATGCGGCTTCCTGCCTTAGTGCCTGCTGGAATCCGCACGGTCAAATTTTCTTGAGTGTTGAGGCGCAGGCGTTTTTCAGTCCCTTTGAGGGCTTCGGCAAAGGTGAGGGTGATTTCAGCCTCGGCATCAGCGGAAATATTGCCTTGGGGAAATCCACCGCCAGCCCCGCCGCCAAAGCCACCAAAATTCTCAAATCCAAAGCTTCCACTAGGGCCACCTGGGGTAGTGCGACTACGAGCGCCTCTGCCTGCGCCCGTATTAAAGCGACCTAATAGCTCATTAATAAACTCATCAAAGTTACCGTAGTTGCCAAAATCTGCGCCAGCGCCACCTGCACCGCCACCCCCTGGGAACCCGCTGTCCATTTGTCGCCAATATTGCCCATACTGGTCGTATTTTTGGCGCTTGTCTTTATCGGAGAGGACTTCGTTGGCTTCGCTGATTTCCTTAAATTTTGCTTCTGCAACCCGATCATTGGGATGCAGGTCAGGATGATACTGACGGGCCAGTCTGCGAAAGGCTTTTTTGATATCAGACTCACTGGCCGACTTATCTACCCCCAGAATTTTGTAATAGTCTTTGAAATCAGTCGCTGACATGAGTCGGGTCTCCTTGAAGCGAAGTCGGTAGAACCAAAGCAGGGTTCTACAAAAGTTAGGTTCTAACGCTTTATCTAAGATAGCCCATAGGGAAAGCTCTGCACTTCTTGTCACAGAAGGTGCAGAGCTAGATCATCCGTTAACTAGACACGTCTAGAAGGTCGCAACTTCAAAAGCTGAGGGTTAGTTCAGCTCGACCTTAAAGGTCTTTTGCTTGTCACCTTCTGCTTTAGGCAGGGTCAAGGTTAGGATGCCATCTTTATATTCGGCCTGGGTTTGGTCATTGACCACACGGGCAGGTAATGGCACAATTCGCTGAAAACGACCATAGCGGAACTCAGAACGCGTGGTGCTATTTTCTTCAGACTCAGTCTGAGACTTGCGTTCGCCTGTAATGGCAACGGATTTTGCTGAAACCTGAATGTCTAAGTCTTTCGCTTCAAGTCCAGGGAGTTCTAAATGAAGGTGAATGGCTTCGGGTGTTTCTTTGAGTTCAACTGCTGGCATAAAGGCAAGGTCGTTAAAGCCTTTTTGGTGAGCGGGGGTAAGGCCATCAAACAGGCGATTAAATTCCCGATGTAGACCTTCGATATCTGATAGGGGTGCCCAACGTACGAGTGTCATATTTGTATCTCCTGTTTTCAGTAATGTCGTTGTTACTCAATTGAGGTACGTAATTGAGGTACGTTCTTACTATATCGAGCACACCCAAAAAGCTAGGTTCGGTTTTGCGTAAAAGGTTCGGCGAAATAGCCGAACTTGGATTGCTGAGGTGAGGCTACTGCGTACAACTCCCTTAGCGGTTTCAATGACTGCGAGAACGCGCTTCAATCGACTGAGGGTGAGATCAGCGTAATTGATGGATCCAGATCGAACTCAAAGAGCAGATTTAGGCCATAATAGTCGTTCATTGTTTAGCGGGACATGTAATGGCTGAGATTCACGGTGAGATGGACACTGTAAAGTACCTCATGAAGAGTGCCGGAAGATTTCCATTATTGACGGGCGATCAGGAAATCGAGCTAGGCCGTCAGGTCCAGTGCATGATGAGGCTAATGGAACTGCCGGAAGCCGAACGCCCCGAAGATTGGGGGAAGACCGTCAATCAAGGTCAAAAGGCCAAAACACGGATGATCAAGAGCAATCTGCGTCTGGTTATTAATGTTGCCAAAAAATATCAGAACATGGGACTGCCCTTTGAAGATCTGATTCAAGAAGGCTCTATTGGATTAAATCGCGGGGTTGAAAAGTTTGACCCAGAGCGCGGCTATAAGGCATCAACGTACCTATTTGCATGGATCAAGCAGGCGATTACCCGTGCGATCGCCAATACGTCACGGATGATCCGCTTGCCTGTCCACATGAACGAACGGACGCTAAAACTGAGGCAACTCACCCGTGAGATGATGAAAGAGAGCGGCAGAAGACCCACCACCGAAGCTTTACGCTCGGCAATGGAGCTTGACGAGCAGCAGTGGGCACTGTTGATGTCTTCACTCAATGACGCAATATCCTATGACATGAAGGTCTCGAAAGAAGATAACGAGACGAGCTTGGCTGACCTGCTCCCCAGTGGGCTGCAAACCCCTCAAGATAGTCTTGACATTATGGGTGAACGGGAACGGCTTGAGCAGATTCTAAGCGGCATTGGTGAGCGCGAAGCCTATGTATTGGGGCTACGCTATGGACTTGATCAAGGCGAAGGGCGATCGCTGGCGGAAATTGGTCAGATGATGGGCGTAAGCCGTGAGCGTGTACGTCAAATTGAGGCTAAGGCGATGAAGTCAGCGCGGAAGGTGGCAAGTCAAGCTCAGCTTATTGCTTGATAGGGCGAGCATATCTTGCATCAGTCTCCTGCGGTGTACATATAAGTTGGATTTTCGCTGAAAATTCTGCATTACCCCCCTCAATCCCCCCTTATAAAGGGGGGAAGTATATGGACTGACTCCCTTCCCTGGCTCTTTCGAGCGGCTATGCCAAGTATAAGGGGAGGGTTAGGGTGGGGTAGTGCAAAGTTTATCGGCAATATTTTCCATAATGAGAACTGCTGATGTCCTAAAAAGAGTTCCGCTCTAAAATTGCTTTATCTTTAGAGAAGGCAGACCTTTACCCGTGGACTGATGACGTTCTCTGAAGATAAGACCGGATCGCTCAATACCTTAGACCCCAAACAGTACGAGGGTTTGAGTGAAGAGCAGTATCGCAAAAAAATGCAGCGGCGCAAAGAAGTCCAAGAGCAGCGCCTAGAAGCGCGATCGCAGCAGAAAGGTCTCGTCATTGTCCACACTGGCAACGGCAAGGGCAAAACCACAGCGGCGCTGGGCATGGTGTTGCGATCGCTGGGTCACGGTCACAAGGTTGCCATTATTCAATTTATTAAAGGTGGTTGGGAGCCAGCGGAAAAATCAGTGTTCAGTCACTGGCCCGACCAAATCCAGTTTCATGCCATGGGCGAAGGTTTTACCTGGGAAACACAGGATCGCGATCGCGATATCTTAAAAGCACAGGAAGCCTGGGCCAAAGCCTTGGAGTACATCCAGAATCCAGACTATCAGTTGGTTTTGTTGGATGAAGTGAACATTGCCCTCAAGTTAGAGTATTTACAGCTAAACGAAATTTTGGCAGGCATTGCTCAAAAACAGGAGCAATCCCATGTCATTTTGACGGGGCGGGGCGCACCAGCAGCCTTAATTGAAGCGGCAGATTTGGTCACTGAAATGACCTTAGTCAAGCATCCCTTCCGCGAACAGGGGATTAAAGCCCAAGCTGGAATTGAGTTTTAAACAACCAGAGGATTAGAGTCATGACCGTTTGGCAGGGTACCAGAAAGACACTCCAGCGCCCTCGTAAAAGTCTGGTGGCAGATATTGTCCTGGTGGCGTTAGTGGGTGGGCCGTTGGCGGCTCCTTTTCTGGCCTCTACGGGGCTTCCCTTGCTGCCGTTAATTGCCAAAATTATTTACTTCATGGGCGATCATGTTTGCCCTCAGCCAGATCTGGGCCTTGCTCTGTCACCTCCTAACATTATGGCAGTCTGCATGCGCTGCTATGGAACGCTGATGGGGCTGGTTGTCATGCGTTGGTTGATCGGTCGGAATTCGGGACGTGAGGTGTATTGGCTAAATCAGTATGGCGTTGCGGGATTTTGCCTGACTGTGGTTTTCTGTCTTGCTTACCCTGCAGAGCTGTGGGCGCAATACTGGGGTTGGTGGGGGTATAGCAATCCTGTGGTGACTGCTTTTGGGTTAATCTCAGGCTTAGGTTTGGGGGCTTATATTATGCCGTTATTGTATGCCAGAGCTATCAAGACATAGACACCCTGTATATTTTTAGATAGAAAAAGCGCCATCAATTACTAATGGCGCTTTTTTGCTATCTCTAGAAACTTTTTTCTGAAATCTCTAACCTATCTATTACTAGAAAGATTAGTCGGAGACTGGTAGTAAACCTTAGAACCCTGATCCGGCACAAAATGGCAGGCCCAGTAAGATTTAATGAAGCTTTTTACAATGGGTTCATTGGACTTGCGATAATAGTCGCCCAGGATAGGCTTAATGGCCTCAGTCGCAGCCTTAAGGTGATAGTGCGGCATATTCAAGAAAATATGGTGCGCAACGTGAGTGCCAATGTCGTGATGGATTGGATTAAACAATCCATAGTCACGATCAATTGTAGACAGCGCCCCTTTCAAGAAGTACCAGTCATCTCCCCGATACCAGGGAATATCATCTTCTGTGTGGTGCAAAAACGTGACCAAATCCAACCAAATCACAAAGATGAGGTAAGGCACAAGGTAAAACTTCAGCAGAAATACAAATCCAAACTGAAAGCCTAAGACCGCCAGAAATCCAATCATGGAAAAGTAGCAAATGGAGCTGGTGAGCACATCCCACTTTTCAGAAGGACGGAACAGATCGCTACTGGGGCTGAAGTGGGATCCTTTACGATCCGGCGATCGCCGAAATAAATAAATCGGATAGGCCACCAATGGCGCATAAAAACGCCCAAATTTCTCGGCCCAGGACATGCGTTCGTAGGTAGCTTCAGGGACTGGATACCAGCTTTCATCAGTATCAATGTTACCCGTGTTACCGTGATGTGTCCGATGGCTGATGCGCCAGCCGTGGAATGGTACCAAAATAGGGGTGTGGGAAAGATGACCCACAAGGTTGTTAAGCCATAGGTGTTTAGAAAACGAACGATGACCGCAGTCATGGCCCACCACAAACAAGGCCCAGAACATCGTCCCCGCCATTACCCAGAAAATGGGGTAGAACAGCCAAGAATCCAAGTAAGCGGCGATCGCATAGAGTCCAGCGATGATGCCAAGGTCTAGGGCAAAATAAGCCAAAGACCGAAAGGTAGAAGGCTCAAAACAGTAAGCAGGAATTGCATTTCTGAGATCTTGCAGGGTAAAGGGAAGCTCCCCTTTACGGGATGAGGGATCCGAAGAAACGGATGGGTTAAGGACAGTATTTAATTGCACGCAGGTTCCGATTTAACGCAACGATAAGTGCCTACACCCCGCGCTTTACGGGTCACGCCTCAGTCAAGATTGAAGCGAACAATGCAGGTTTACAAACATCTCAGATTGTAACCTTTTATGAACTTATTTCACAGTCCTTTGAGCAGCCGCCCCAGTCCGATGGCTGCGATCGCCCCAATCAGCGTATTGATGACGTTCACTAATTCATTGGTCAGCCAGGTGAATCGATGCTGAAGGGTGGCCCCAATCACGCTTTCGAGATTGGTCGCAATGAACGCTGCCACAATGCAAATGCCAATCCCCAGCAGGGAAATGAGTCCCACGAGATAGGCGACGATAGCGATCATCACTGAACCCGCCACCCCAGCCAAGGTTCCTTCTAGGCTGACTGCGCCCTCTGTTCCCCGTGGGACGGGCTTAAGGGTTGTAATTAAGAAGGTTCTTTGACCGTAAGCCTTCCCAATTTCGCTAGCGCAGGTATCGGAAAGCTTGGTACTAAAGCTAGCGACATAGCCCAGGGCAAGCAGGGCGTGGAATGATTGAGGAACCAAGAGGGTGCTTAACCCACAGAGCGCTGCCACGAGAGCAGAACCCCACACATTCTCTGGCCCCCTTGCGCCGGAGCGCTTTTCGGCGATGCCAGCGGCTTCTTTTTCCGCCATCCCAATTTTGGTGACGGCAGATCCCACCAAGAAATAAAACACCACTACTGCATAGCCTTGCCAGCCAAGGGTGGCCCATACGATAACCCCTAAAATCCAGGCGTGAAGAAATCCTGTAGGAGTCAAAAGTTTTTTAATAATCGGCCAAGCTATCAGTCCTAGCCCTAGATTAAGTAGTGCTCCTACCAGCCAAGGATTCCAGGTTTGGATATCATAAAGCTGAAAACTATAGATATGGTCTGTATGCTTCGTCATACGCTAATAACCCAGAAGAAGAGCGTGTCGCATGGACTTTAAAGCGCAGCAGACAACAGGTTCAATCCTATTTCACCTGGCGTTTCCTGTTACGGATATTATTAAAGCCAAAGTTTATTATGCAGATAAACTGGGCTGTGAGGTGGGTCGTGAAAGCGAAAGCTCGGTGATTCTTAATCTTTACGGTCATCAGCTTGTGGCCCATGTTACCCAAGAGCCGATTGAACCCCAAAGAGGGATCTATCCCCGTCATTTTGGTCTGGTATTTGAAGCAGAATTGGACTGGGAAAGCTTGCTAGAGCGTGTCCAAGCCCATAGGCTGAAATTCTATACTCCGCCTAAACTTCGCTTTGAAGGGCTTCCGCTAGAGCATCGCACCTTTTTTTTAGAAGACCCCTTTTCCAATCTGCTGGAGTTTAAGTTTTACCGTCATGCTGCGGCTATTTTTGGCGATCGCGAATTTGCCCAAGTGGGCGAAAGCTCAGATTGAAGCCAGAGCTATTTCTCCATAAAAACAAGGTTCTCCGGTAGAACGGAAAGACTAACCTTTTGGCCCTCTGTCTTTACGACAAAATCAAACCCAGTGACTTGACCATCCGGCAAGATAATCACCCGATCGTCCAAGGCTTTGAGGAATGCCTCGAAACCTCCAAGATCTTCGCTGCCGTCGTTGATGGCGAGATAATCGACCAAGCGTCGAAACAGCTTGGGGAGAATCACTGCTTCATCCGTAAGGGTTGCGAGAGAATCAAGCTCAAATCCGTTATTGGTTTTGTCTTCAGCCCACAGCCCTTTTTTACTCGTCCTAGCTTCTACGGCTGCTTTAGTCAATGCTTTTCGCAAATCGACAAAGAGCTTGGAATAAAAGGTGGGATAGGCCAATCCCACCTGAAGCAAATGAAAATTTGCACTTTTTTTCAAAAGCTGAGGGGTGACGTTCACGCTGCCACCGTCTGCTTCGGGGGATGAACCCTTGTATGCAAAGGCAACACTACGACCATATTTATCGGCAAAGCGGGTCAAAATATAGCCCAGAACAGCGTCAGGAGTTGCACTCGTAACGATTTCCCCAGCTTTGCGACGCACCGAGGTGAACCCCAAAAAAGTGAGGAGTTCCTGGGCAGCGCCTTCCCCAAATTTCTTTGGCTGTCCGAGAACGCCTAAACTTCCCCCTTTGGGTTGATAGTGAGTTTCTAAGGTATCAATGGCATCCAAGCGAAGCTGTGCCCCGCCGGATTTGTTAGTGCGGACGGGACTCTTAAGCTGTTTCCAAAGGTCTGGATTGTTGGGATAAAACCGGATTGAATCTCCATCAGGGGCAGCGTTCAAAATCTTAAAGCTGCCTTTAATTAAGGTCATGGGCATTGTAAATATCCTCGGAACTGTTGACTTTGTGAGTATGAACAACGCTGGAGAGTCTTGCGTTCTCGTTACCCCACAGTGTTTATGAATTTAGGAACTCCACGTTAAGCTGAATTTAGCTCTGCTCAAAAAAAATAAAATGTGATAATCAAGCCATTGGCTGGGTGTACTTCAAATTAATTGCAGTTTCGTTACGTTTATGGCTTTTAGCCCAGAACAAGCGCTGAATTTCCCTATAGTGGTAGCAGTTCAAGACCCAGTGTTTATGCCTACCGTTCCTCCGCCATCCATTCGTCAGCAGCTTCATCCTTTACTGCATCAGTGGGCAGAACGCATTGAAGCGACTTGGCGGCGCTATCTAGACCTATCGCCATACCAGCTCCCCGATGAGTTTGGTTACATTGAAGGGCGTTTAGAGGGTCAAAAGCTGGTGATTGAAAACCGCTGTTACCAAACGCCGCAGTTTCGTAAGCTTCATCTAGAGATTGCGCGGGTGGGCGATCGCCTTGATATTCTCCATTGCGTGATGTTTCCTCGCCCTGACTACGGCCTGCCTATGTTTGGGACGGATATTGTGGGGGCACGGGGGCAGATTAGTGCGGCGATCGCCGATCTCTCCCCCATCAGCCAAGATCGGATCTTGCCCAGTGGCTATCGCGCTGACCTAAGCGCGTTACCTCAGCCCAATTTTTCCCAGCCCCGCGATTTGCCCAACTGGGGCGACATTTTTTCAGAATTTTGTCTCTTTGTGCGCCCTGTAACCTTACAAGAAGAGATCATGTTTTTAGATCGGGCGGGGGCATTTTTGGCGATTCACTGCCAACAGGCGATCGCCGCTCAGCCGGTCTCTGCGATTGAACAGGCCCAGGTGTTGGCTGGGCAACGGTATTACTGTGAAAAACAACAGCGTAACGACAAAACCCGTCGGGTGTTGGAATCGGCGTTTGGGACGGAATGGGCTGATCGGTATATGACCACCGTTTTGTTTGACCTGCCGGAATAGCTTCATTTCTCTTCTATATAACAGTTCGCAGCATTTCGATTGCGCTTTTTGCTGTGATACGATGCTGAACGACTTCAATCAAACTCTACTCCATGACCCGCACTCGCCATGACCTGTTTGCCAAACAACATTTAGAAGCACTCCTCGAACCACTTGGAACAGTCAGGAGCAGTCGAAAAGTCACAAGTGAGACGCGTGAGGTTGATGTTTGGTTTATCCCTAATCCTGAGACTCAATCAACACTAAACTCCTTAGGCTTATTGGGCAAAATGGTCAGGAAACGCTGCGCCATAGAACCTTTCCGCAACACTGTGCAACCCTTGGAAATCAATAGCTGCATGGGAAAGCTTGCAGATTTAACTGCGGAGCTACAACGCCAAGCCAAGCGAGAAAAACATGCCTTGTCAAAAAAAGAGCTGCCCTGGCTCTGGATTTTGAGTCCAATGATCTCAAAATATACGCTAAAAGGATTTCGTGCAGAAGCTGAAAATGGTTGGCCTCAGGGTTTTTATTTTCTTGCCCCCCTTCTTCGGACTGCATTGGTGGCGCTCCATGAGCTTCCGATAGTAGAAGAAACGCTATGGCTAAGGCTGATGGCTCGCGATGGTGTTCAACGTCAGGCAATTTCTGAGCTGTTGACACTCCCAGGCAATCACCTGATGCGGCAAATAACAATCGAGCATTTAGCGGTGTTGCGAATCAACCTGAATATAGGGCAGAATCTAAATAAGGATGAGAGGACTTTAGCGATGAACTTGACTCCAGTCTACGAACAGTGGCGGAAAGAAACGCTTCAAGAGGGCCGACAAGAAGGCCGACAAGAAGGCCGACAAGAAGGCCGACAAGAAGGCCGACAAGAAGGCCGACAAGAGGGCGAGCGATCGCTGATTCTACGCCAACTTTCTCGTCGAGTGGGAACCATGTCTCCTGCTGTAATGTCACAGGTTGAAACGCTTCCCTTACATCGTTTAGAGGCGCTGGGTGAAGCACTGTTAGATTTTGCAAATGCTGATGATTTGATGGACTGGCTGCGCTCCAATTAGTTCTCCAGCCCAATTAGCTGCGATAGCTCCGTACTAAGAGTCCACACCTTCAGAATATAAAACCAAGAGCGATTGCCCTGAATGCCACATACATGGTCACTGGATTGCAGGTGACAAAGTCAGCTCAACAGACTTTGTAGTGACTTTTTTGGCTTCAGTCATGGTTGTTCCTATCTCGCATGTGCTTATGCAGCCATGTCAAACAGCAGTACTTCAGCCTCCTGAGCTACCCCTTGCAGCGTAATGAGAGATTCTTGGGCGATCGCCACTCCATCCCCCGCACTCAGGCTGTGATCATTGAGTTGCACTGCTCCCCGTGCGACTTGTAACCACCCCACGCGACTGGGCGTAAAGGGATAGCGTACCGAGTCACCTTCCAATAAAACAGCAGCATAGAGATCCACATCCTGGTGAATCGTAATCGACCCATCCCGACCATCCCGAGACCCTACCAGCCTTAACTTGCCCTGTTTTTCAGAAACTGCAAAATTCTTTTGCTCATACCCTGGCTCAATCCCTTTTTCTTCCGGCAAAATCCAGATTTGCAGAAGATGTACGGGTTCGGCGGTAGAAGCATTAAATTCACTGTGCTGAATCCCAGTCCCCGCAGACATCCGCTGCACATCTCCAGGACGAATCACCGAGCCAGTTCCAATACTATCCTTGTGTTCTAACGTACCTTCAAGAACGTAAGTCACAATCTCCATATCTCGGTGTCCGTGGGTACCAAACCCTTTCCCTGGAGCCACTCTGTCTTCATTGATGACGCGCAGGTCGGCAAAGCCCATGTGGTTAGGGTCATGGTACTCACCAAAGGAAAAGCTATGACGACTATCCAGCCAACCCAGGTTAGCAATCCCTCGATCTTGTGCAGGTCTAATCCTAAGCATTTTAGACTCCTTCTGAATTAGTCAGGTTATCGGAACCAGCGCTCTAATGAACTTGAAATGGTTTCAAATATCCACACAAACAGCCCGACAAAAATGATTTTTTCTCGCATCTCTCGTCGCGTCATGGTGCGGAAATCGAAAAACGCCATCTTGGAAGGACGGGCTTTGATGACCCCGCGATCGCGGTTCAAGTCATAGATGGTTTTCTCAACACACCATCGCTCAGATTTGTCGGGATAGCATTTGCGCGTTTGTTCCAGCAAACGCTTAGCAAGCTTTTTATTGCCATTTGCCGCCCCCAGAAGGTCACGGTTAATGCCATCAACAGGCCCGTATTGGTTCCAGCACCACCATAACGCACCAGCAACAATGAGGAGAAGTAAAACGAGTCGAATTGGCATAGACCCAACGGAACGCGGCACATTTTGTAGGGTACCCCAAAGGATTGCCCCAAAAGACAAATTCAGGCTGGGTCTATAAACCCAGCCTGAACCTAAAGCACTCAAAAAAGAAGCTTACTTTGTTGATAGAACCCAATTGACAAGGGTGCGCACCCCAAATCCCGTGGCTCCAGCATTGTGGTAGCCGCTTTCTTTTTCAGTCCAGACGGGACCTGCTACGTCCAAATGTGCCCAAGGGGTCTCCTTCACAAACTGTTTCAAAAAGAGCGCTGCTGTAATGGAACCACCGGGGCGTGGCCCTGTATTTTTCATATCCGCAATCATGGATTTCATGCCTTCAAAGTACTTGTCTTCTAAGGGCATCCGCCACATTTTTTCCCCAGCTTGCTCGGAAGCACTGAGCAATGCATGGGCTAACGCATCCTGGGGACTCCAAACTCCGGCAATATCATTGCCTAGAGCAACAACACAGGCTCCGGTGAGGGTAGCTAAATCCACGATCGCATCAACGCCCAGTTTCTCTGCAAACACTAGCGCATCCGCTAGGGTAAGGCGACCTTCAGCATCGGTATTGTTGATCTCAATGGTTTTACCGTTGGAAGCCGTTAAGACATCACCAGGATGGATGGCTCGACCACTAATCATATTTTCCGTGGCGGCGACGATAAAGTGGACTTCCACATCTGGCTTGAGCAGACCCACAACTTTGGCTGCACCAAAGACCGCAGCAGACCCTGCCATGTCCATTTTCATGGTTTCAATGCCGCTGCCCGTGGGCTTGATGTTGAGTCCACCCGAATCAAAGGTTAAGCCTTTGCCAATGATGGCCAGCTTGCCCATAGAGGTGCCCATAGGGATGCCTGAGGGTTTATAGGTGAGGTGAATAAACTTAGGGGGCATTTCAGAGGCTTGGGCAACGCCCAAAAAGGCTCCCATCCCAAGGGCTTCGCAGGCTTCTTTCTCAAGCACTTCTAGGGTTAAACCGTGGGATTGCGCCAGTTCAGCAGCGGTGTCGGCTAAGCTCATGGGCGTAACCACATTGGCGGGCGCATTCACCAGTTCGCGGGCTAAGATGACGCCTTCACAGATTTGCTGCGCTTTGGTAATGGCGGCTTCCTGTGCTCCAAGCCCCAATAGCTCAATTTGCTCTACGTGAAGCTTGGAGCCATTTTCGGTTTCTGACTTAAACCGATTGTCTTGGTGCAGAGACAGCACCGCGCCTTCTACGATCGCCTCTGCGGTTAGGGCTGCATCTTGATTGCAGGGGGGAAGGGCGATCGCCACTCCCTTCGCTTTCTGCTTGTGGGCGGTACGGCAAATCGCAGCGGCGGCTTGGCGCAGGCTTTCTAAAGTCCAGTTTTCGGGTTTGCCCAGTCCGACTAAGACAATTTTACGGGCGATGGAGGTGTTGGAGGGCGGTCTTAGCCAAGTGGTCTCACCGGATTTACCCTTAAATTCACTTTCGGCAACCACTTCTTGGAGGAGACCATCGAGAGCTTTATTAAGGGTGCTAAAGGTTTCGGATTGCTCTACCTGGTCTTCAAAGAAACCAACGCCCAGACAATCTCCAGACCATTGTTGCAGCGGCGTATCAGTGGATTGAATTTTCATAGCTATTGTCTTGACCTTGGATGAGCATCGCGTTCACGGATCTTTATTTTCGCATTGTCTGAGGAATCGGCACTGGTTCCGCTGCATGGGAAGCAGAAAGCCTTTTCTGCAAAGGATGCAAGGATTTGTGCTAAAGCTAAGATGATGGGATTCTCAGGCTCAAATGGCTCAATACCCCAATTCTTCATGTGAGCTATTCATTCATAAATTCCCAGCCGAAACGCCGAAACCCTTGCGACAAGTGGATTATTTATCCCACCTGGCGGAACCAGTGCCGACGATTACAAACGCTTAAATCGTTCTAGAGTTTACTGGCTCTATTGCTGCGTCAAAATCTAACACCCATGAGACAATCTTCGACAGGTCTGTCTAACCTAAGGCCATCGCCCTCTGCCCCCTTAAAGATTTGGGCAGCGCAAAAACAAGTGTTGTAATGCCTTAAGCGTCCTCATTGGAGCCAGGAGAATTTCGGTACAGTGCGTCTAGCTGCTCTCTGGCATCTTCGACGGTCATGGAGCGCATGACCAAGAGCGGCTCATTGATCACCCGCCCTCGTTCATCCAATAGTTCTGGGTGGGGTGAAGCGCCACTGCGGCTAACCAGATTCCCCATGTCACTTCGAGGCGCGTAGCTTCGCTGAGATTCTGCACCGAGCGTAAACAAGCTACGAATTAAATTTCCGACCGCCAGCACTGCCAAAATGACGAACGCAATGATGTACAAAATTTGCAACATAGCTGCGACTCTCCAGTGCTTCACACACTCGTTTAAGACTTGGGTCTGCGTTCGCCAACCTCAGAGATTAGCAATAGCACTTTACATTCTGACAGGTTCTTAGACACAAAGACATTAACTTTTACGATTGCTCAATGGCATTCGCTTGACCCAGGCGATAGCGAATCATCACCTGCCAGCACTCTGAGACCAGGGCGTGCCACCCCATAATGACCGTACCCTCTACCCCCACTTGACAGCCTGTTGCCTGAAACAAACTTTGGGCAGCTTTCACTTCATGAAAAGTTTGATCTACCCTTGCCAGTAGATCCGCATGGGCTTCAGCAGTTAAAAAGCTCACTTCCTCGTTAGAGAGCAGCACCTTGGCCCGACTCAGCCAATACTGAAAATCATCAAGGAGTGGCTCAAGAAGCGTCTTAAGCAGCTCAGGATCGGGCACATTAGAAAAAAGCATTGCTGAACTAAGGTTGCTAACGTACTTATTATATTAACCTCATTTCCAAAATTTTATAGGCAGAACAGCGGATATAACGCGATCCCAGCCTCAAAATTTAGAGTTTTTGCGATCCTTTTAGGAGGCGTGCTTGTTAGGATTGATCTAGGCTCAGTCTCTAAGTTGATTGATTTCTAGCAGTTGAGTGTGAATCTTGGATTGGTCTTCTGTCTGGGTTGTTGCGTTGCCCCCCATTACGGGCGGCATCATTGGCTATTACACCAATGACCTAGCAATTAAAATGCTGTTTCGCCCCTATCGGGCGGTCAAGATTGGTGAAACGGTCTTGCCATTTACGCCGGGATTGATTCCTCGTAATCAAGATCGACTGGCGCAGCGGATTTCTAATGCCATTATGTCGTCGTTGCTGACCCCCGATGAGATGCATAAGGTGGCCCAGCGGCTGCTGCAAACGGAGCGGATGCAGGCGGCAATTCAGTGGCTGTTTGAGCTTGCGCTCAAACAGGTTAAAGCGGACACGGAGCAAAAAACGGCCAAGATTTTTGCCAGCGTTTTGCGAGACTTTGTGGGCCAGTCATTACCCCGTGTGATTGCAGTGCTGGCCCGCCAGGATGATTTTTTGAAGGTGCAGTTTAATCAAATTTTTGATCAGATTTTATTGGATTATCATCTGGATGATGAGCAGGCGGCTCAGTTGGCGGACTGGATTATGGATGATGCGCTGCCTCCAGATGCCTTACGCCTAGGGCTGATTAATTTTTTAACTGATCGCAATATCACCATCCTGGACGAAGGGTTTCGCGAAAAGACCAGCGGTACCTTTTGGGTGGTGGTGAACCTGTTGGGTGCTAAAGATACGCTCCTACGGCTGCGCTCATTTTGTATTGAAGAGAAGGACGCCTGTAATGCCAGAATTCAAGATCTCGCGGTTTCTTTAGGGATTCAGCAGCGTTTGGGGGAATGGTTGGGCAGTCTATCGCTCCAAAGCTTGCCCGATGCGACGGTGCTACAACTACGGCAGAACTTTCGCGAAAGTGTGCGGGTTTATCTCCAAACGAAGGGGGAGAATGTGCTCCAAAAACTCAGCGATACGGTGAATTGGGAAGATACGGCGACGGTTATTTTAGGTCGGCTCCAGTCTTCTGAGGCGGTAGTGGCGTCTTTGGATATGGTGAGTCAGGAGCTGGCGTTGATTTTAGAGCGCTATCTGGAGAAAGATTTAGAAAACCTGGTGGAGCAGGCGATTCCGATCTTGAATTTGGATCAGGTGATTATGGAACGGGTGAAGGCAACCGCGCCGGAGGACTTGGAGGATGCCATCCAGGGAATTGTGAAAAGTGAGTTGCAGGCTATTGTAAATCTGGGGGGTATCCTAGGCTTGGGGATTGGGTTATTCCAGTCTGCTATTTTGTTGATTCGTTAGTGTTGACGGGGAATGGTCTATGAGCGTTGCGAGTTTATCTGATGCTGAAGTTCAGCTAGAGTCGCCCGAGCAGCCAGTGGTTCAAACGTTTGCGCTCAAAAAAACCTATCGCACGGGGTTTTGGCTCAATAAGGTAGTGACGCCCCTAAAGCAATGCACGTTGTCTGTCTATGCAGGTCAAACTTTTGGGCTGTTGGGGCCAAATGGCGCAGGTAAAACGACACTCCTTAAAGCATTGCTGGGGATTATCCGCCCAACGGCGGGGCGCGGGTTTATTTTGGGTCAGCCTTTGGGCGATCGCGCCATCAAACAACGCATTGGCTATCTACCAGAAAACCCCTACTTTTACGACTACCTCACAGGGTGGGAATTTCTAGACTTCACGGCGGGGCTGTTTCAGCTTCCGGCCTCGGTGAAGCGCAAACGAATTCCAGAACTGTTAGACCTGGTGGGATTGGCCCAGTCTGCGGCGAAGAAAAAGCAGATGCGGCGTTACTCCAAGGGAATGCTTCAGCGGGTGGGGATGGCCCAGGCGTTGATTAATAACCCAGATGTGATTTTTTTGGATGAGCCGATGTCGGGGTTAGACCCGCTGGGGCGCTACCAGATGCGCGAGATTATTCTGTCGCTGAAGGCTCAGGGCAAGACAATCTTTTTTAACAGCCATGTTCTCTCGGATGTGGAGGTGATTTGCGATCGCGTGGCCATTCTCGCCCAAGGCGACCTGATCTGTGAGGGCACCTTGGATGAGCTATTGGGCACCGAAACCGAAATCTACCAAATTCAGGGGCGCGGGGGCGATGCGGAGTCTTTGCATCGATTGGTGCCGAGTCTGGCGATTCAGGGCGATCGTTGGCATGGGGAGTTTCGGGGTGAGCCGGAGCGGCTGATGCAGATGCTCCATCAAAGTCAGGCACAGCTTTTGAAGATGGATTTGGTGCGGCCTTCCCTAGAGGACTTTTTTATTCAGAAGTTGCGGGAGAAAGGATTTACGACGAGTAGTTGATGGACTGACTGGAAGACTGCTCCCGCTGGCTTCGGCTCCGCTCAGCCAGCTAGAGACTGTGCTCTAAGAGTAAGGATTCTGGAAGATCCTGTATTGAGGGCTGAGCGAAGCCGAAGCCCGGACGCCTAGGTGTATTAAGCGGCAACGCCCTTCGGCCTATCTTTTATTCAGCAAAGGCTTTGACACGTTGGCGTCGTCGCCGTTCCCAAATTTTTGGCATGACTTTTAGATGACGCTTGAAGCTACTCCATTCATCTGGGCTGAGCTGGATCTGTTGCCAGGTGGGACGGGATAACAAGCGATCTGACCAAGCGCTGAGTTGCGGGTAGTCCGTTAAGGGAACGCCTAGATCGGGGAGTGTGCAGACCAGGGTTCCCGCTACGATATCGGCGAACGTGAGCTGTTCGCCTGCGAAGAAAGTGCGATCGCCCAAAAGCTTCTCCAAAAAGTTGAGGGTATTGACGGCTCGCAGATGGGCGTAGTCTGTCTCGGCGGAGGGGTTGGCGTGGATGATGAGTTTGGCGATCGGAGGCAGCAACTCGTTGAGCGTGACCATCTGTGCCATCCGTACCGTTGCCAAGGTGGTTGGATCTCTGGGAAGCAGGGGCGGATTGGGGTATTGGGCTTCGAGGTAGTCCAGAATGGCTAAGGACTCAATGATACGAAAACCGCCGTCTACTAAAACCGGAACGTGACTAAAGGGGTTTAGGGCCATAAATTCGGGTTCAAATTGCTCACTACGTAAATTGACAGGGACTAACTCAAAGGGAAGCTGTTTTTCCAGGAGCGCGAGCCATACAGGACGGGCAAGAAGGGAGGGACGAGCGTAGTAGAGCTTGATCATGGGTCGTGTTTTCTCCGTTGTTTAGATAAAAGACCGAACGGTTTGTTTTGGGTCAAAAAAATTCAATCTACGGGGATGAGTTGATGAATATAGGCGCTTAGGTGGTCTAAGGCCCGCTGTAGGTGGATTGTGTCTCCATAGAGTTTGCTGAGCATAACGCCACCTTCAATGGTTGCAATCAAAATACTGGAAACGTTCTCTGCATCGACGCTTGAGCGTAGTTCTTTGCGAATCACGCCTTTCTCGACGATGCGCTGAATGAGGCTGCGCCATGCATCCGTTGCGGTTTTTGCCTTTTCCCGAAGGGCGGGATGGGTATCGTCGCTTTCAACGGCGGTATTAAGGATGGGACATCCGCCTTGGAGGAAGGGATCTTCTAAGAGGTGTCCATAGACGTTGAGGATGGCGATGAGGCGATCGACGGCATGGCGTTTGCCGATGAGTGCCCCCCTAAATTTTTGCTGGATGCGGCTGATGGTGAAGTCGAAGGCTTCTAGGGCCAGTTCGTCTTTGCTGCCAAAGTGGTTATAGATTCCTCCTTTTTTTAGGCCCGTCAACTGCATTAGAGATGACATGGAAGACCCTGCATAACCTTGTTGGTTAAACAGCGTTGCCGCCTGTTCGACAATTCGGGTTCTGGTGTCTTGGGCTTTGGACATGCTTAAAATAGACCGATCAGTCTGCCCTATTCTAGCAGAGGAAATTGAACTCATCCTTTCTTCAAATTTGAATCACAACCTTGCCAAAGTGACTGCCGCTTTGGAGGTGGCAATAGGCTTCTGGCGCTTCGCTGAAGGGAAACACGCGATCAATCGCAGGCTTGATTTGATGGAGAGTGATCGCCGCGTTCATCGCCTCAAACATCTCCCGACTCCCCACAAAAATGCCCTGCACATCAATACTGTTGCGCAGAATATAGGTGTGGTTGAACTCCCCCGCACCGCTTAAAACGCCAATCAAACTTACCCGACCACCCACCCTTGTCGATCTCAAGGAGCGCTCCAACGTCCCAGCACCGCCTACCTCAATCACCTGGTCTACACCCTCGCCGTGGGTTAATTGCCACACCTGCTCATGCCAATTGGCATAGGCTTTGTAATTGATGGTTTCGTGGGCACCCATCGCCTTAGCCCGCGCTAGCTTTTCATCGCTGCTGGAGGTCATGATGATTTTGGCCCCCAAGATCTTGGCAAATTGCAGCGCAAAAATTGAAACGCCCCCAGTTCCCAACATCAAAACCGTCTCCCCTGCGGCGCTGCCGCCTCTGGTGACAAGGGCTTGCCAAGCCGTTACCGCAGCACAGGGAAGCGTTGCACCTTCTGCGTAGGAAAGATGATCGGGCAACAGCACAACGCCGTCTTGGTTGAGCACGACATACTCTGCCAACATGCCATTGATCGCCCCACCTAAGGCTGATTTGATTTTCTGACGAGTGAGCCTACCCGAGATCCAATCTTGAAAGAAAATGGCGGCAATGCGATCGCCTACCTTCACCCGCGTCACCCCTTCACCAATCGCCACCACCTCCCCTGCACCATCAGACAGGGGAATGAGCGGAAGCGTTAAGCCAGGATACTGACCGCTCACCACCAGCGTATCTCGGTAATTCAAAGAAACAGCACGAACCCGCATCAGCACTTGGCCTGCGCCTGGTTTTGGTTCAGGGCGATCAACCTGTTGCAGTCCTTCAAGGCCAGAAGCCGATTGAATTTGATAAGTTTTCATCTTTTCTCCTGCCATCTCCGCATTGGTGAATGCAATACATCCATAATCAAGCCCCTCAATTCTGCAATAGACCTAGCGTTAAGAACCCCTTGGTGTTCGCAGAACTTATCAATTTGGGGCAATCCAACATGGTAATCAGTAAAAGTAGGCTCACAAATGTACCCTCACGGACAGCGCCTGGAGATTAACCATGATTGAAAAAATTTTATTAGCAGATTCTGGCACCGGACAAACCGAACAAATGCTCAACGCCCTCATGGAGCTTCCTTCCATCCAGCGGGCCACCGTTACGGTACTGCATGTGGTGCCCCCTCAAATCATCACCGAAAAAATGCAGGAGAAACGGGAAGAAGGAGCCAAAACCTTAGCCAAGGCCGTTGAGGGACTCCATCTCGACCCCAGTAAGTTTATGGCGATCAATACCATCCTTCGCGAAGGAGAGCCAAAGGATGAGGTCTGCCGTGTGGCAGAAGAGATTGATGCTGAGCTGATTATCATGGGGTCTCGTGGACTCAAACGCCTCCAGTCCATTTTGGAAAATTCCGTTAGTCAGTATGTGTTTCAACTGTCTTCCAAGCCCATGCTGCTGGTGAGAGATGACATGTACGTCAAGCGGATTAACCGAGTGATGGTGGCCATCAACGCTTCGGCAGGCGCAAAGGAATCCCTTGACCTTGCCATCAAATTACTGCGGGGCAGTAAAGGCGGTAAGTTAATTTTTGCCCATGTCACCCCCAATGCCGCTGAGCGCACAACCCTCACCACTACTGAGGCCGAACGAGATCCGCTTTTGGTCCCGGCGATCGCCGCTGCTAAACAATACAATGTCCCCTACCAGTGCGTCGCCATGTCTGGCAAACCAGGGGAAGCCATCTGCCGCATCGCCGAAGAAAGCCATGCCGATCTATTGATCTTAGGTTCACCTGATCGCCGTCCCTCCGTAGCGCGGAGTTTGCCAGACCTGGATCGCCTTCTGGGTACCTCCACCTCAGACTATGTCAGAGTCCAATCCCCTTGTCCCGTGCTCTTTATTCGCAAAGGCGAGTAAAAATTTTATAAAGCTTTTGCTTCACACCTTGCACTACCCCACCCCAGCCCTCCCCTTATAAAGGGGAGGGAGCAAGAGTAATCCATATTCTTCCCCCCTAGCTCCTTCAGAGCGGCTACGCCCAGAGCAAGAGGGGATTGAGGGGGGTAGTGCAAGGTGTAATTAGTTTTGTTCAACCACTCATCCCAAAATATTTCGGCAAAACCTGCCTTCCAAGGTATAGGCTTGAACAACCCTTAAGAGCAATTATTGTGGCAACCCTTCACTGCCAAAATCAAACCTTCGAGAATATCCAAGCCATTATCTTCGACAAAGACGGAACCCTCGCAGAGGTCGAATCCTACCTCAAAAGCCTGGGCCAAAAGCGAGCCAGACTCGTAGATGCCAAAATCCCAGGGGTTCAAGAACCGTTGATGCTAGCCTTTGGCATGGAAACCTCCGGCATCAACCCAATGGGACTCCTCGCCGTCGGGAGCCGTCGCGAAAACGAAATAGCAGCAGCAGCCTACGTCGCTGAAACCGGACGAGATTGGGCCGAAGCCCTCATAGTCGCAGCAGGCGCTTTTCAAGAAGCCGAAAGTTATTTAACCCCCAAGGCCCCTCATACCCCCTTACTGCCTCACATCGCGGAGTGGCTCTCCACACTCCAACAATCTGGACTCAAGCTAGGAATCCTATCCGCTGATACCACAGCCAACGTGAAGGCATTCATTGAGACCTATCAGCTTTCCACTCGCATTCATGCCTACCAGGGCGTAGATAGTTTGGATCTCAGCAAGCCAGACCCCAGACTTTATGAAGCCATCTGCCAAAAACTGGATGTGCCCCCGCAACACACCCTCATGATTGGTGACTCCACCCTCGATATGCAGATGGCCTGCGCTGCGGGAAGCGCAGGGTGTATTGGGGTAACTTGGGGTTGGAAGACGGGGGTGGCGATCGCCCAAGCCACCTGCATCCTGACCGAGCCACAAGCCCTCACTGTTTTGTCTTAACCAATTTTGTCAAAACAAGACTAGGTGAGTTGCCCCAAATCCTATACACTAAAAAAAATCTAGTTTCTCCCCTGAAACTTATCTTAACTAAAACCATTCATTCAGAATGGGATTTAACTTACTAGACTAATTTGCTAATCTGTTGACACCATCTCAACAGCCAGACGTATAAGAGAGGATTTTACCTTGTCAAAACGCTACTTGTTTACCTCAGAATCCGTCACTGAAGGGCATCCTGATAAGATTTGCGATCAGATTTCTGATACGATTCTTGACGCAATGCTCGCCCAAGACCCTGCCAGCCGTGTGGCGGCTGAAGTGGTGGTCAACACAGGTTTAGTCCTGATTACTGGCGAAATTACCTCCAAGGCGCTGGTTAATTTTGTAGACATCACCCGTCGCAAAATTGCTGAAATTGGCTACACCGACTCAGAAAATGGCTTTGCAGCCCACAGTTGCTCCGTTTTAGTTGCTCTAGACGAGCAATCCCCTGACATTGCCCAAGGCGTCGATTCTGCCCACGAAACCCGTGAGCAAAGCAGCGAAGAAATCTTTGACCAGACTGGCGCTGGCGACCAAGGCATCATGTTTGGGTTTGCCTGCAACGAAACCCCTGAACTCATGCCCCTACCCATTAGCTTGGCCCATCGTGTGGCCCGTCGCTTGGCTGCGGTGCGCAAAACCCAGCAGTTGCCCTACCTTCGTCCCGATGGCAAAACCCAAGTCACAGTGGCCTACGAAGACGGTCGCCCCGTAAGCATCGATACCGTTTTGGTGTCCACCCAACACGCTGCGACCATTGGCGATATTACGGATCCCACCGCAGTCCAGGCCAAAATCAAAGAAGACCTCTGGTCAATGGTGGTGTTGCCAATCTTTGCTGATTTGGAGATTAAGCCTGACAGCAACACTAAATTCTTGGTCAACCCTACAGGCCAGTTTGTGGTCGGTGGCCCTCAAGGCGACTCTGGTTTGACGGGACGTAAAATCATCGTCGATACCTACGGTGGCTACTCTCGCCACGGTGGCGGCGCATTTTCGGGCAAAGATCCCACAAAAGTGGATCGTAGTGCTGCCTATGCCTGCCGTTATGTTGCCAAAAACATTGTGGCTGCGGGTCTGGCTGATAAGTGTGAAGTTCAGCTCAGCTATGCCATTGGCGTTGCACGGCCTGTCAGTATTTTTATTGATACCTTTGGCACAGGCAAAATTGATGATGATCAGTTGCTAGACCTGGTTAATGCTAATTTTGAGCTGCGTCCCGCCGGAATGATTGAGTATTTTGGTCTGCGTCGGCTCCCTGGAGAACGGGGCGGTCGCTTTTATCAAGATGTGGCATCCTATGGTCACTTTGGTCGGACTGACCTGGACTTACCCTGGGAGAAAACCGATAAGGCTGCAATTCTGAAAACCGCATTGAGTGTCGCAGTTGCATAGGAATATTTTAGGGGCGCAAGGCATTGCGCCCTCATGACCAGAGAATAATCTATTAACCAAGCCTGTCTACAATCCCTGTAGGCAGGCTTTCTCCGTTGTTAACCCTTCAATTGCCGTAAAATTGCGCTAATGCCAAATACCAAAATTTCAGTACAATAGAGTGCCAACCTCCGAGCACTCACTATGGTTCTTCCGCTTTCGAGTCAGGCGATTCAGAAGCTAAAGCATGACTTTGATCATTTATTAGATCGCTTACCCACCCTTCAGAATGGTGAGTATATCTATGAAACTCTGCATACGCTTCTGAGAATGACAGAAGAAGATATTGCGCGCCTAGACTGGAAAATTCTGATGGCGGCTTTGCAGGACATGGAGCGCGCTTTTCAAGTCTTTCAGGGGTATCGTCACGTCCGTAAAATAGCGGTGTTTGGCTCCGCTCGCCTCCCTGAGGACAGCGATGAGTATCAGATGGCGATCAAGTTCGCCCGCTGTATTACAGGCCAAGGCTTTATGGTGATGACGGGCGCAGGCGGTGGCATTATGGAAGCCGTCAACAAAGGTGCTGGAGCCGAACAATCCTTCGGGCTTAATATTCAGCTCCCTTTTGAGCAACATTCAAATCCCTTTATTGAAGGGGATCCAAAACTGATTAACTTCAAGTATTTCTTCACCCGCAAACTGTTTTTTCTGAGAGAAGCTGATGCGATCGCCGTGTTCCCTGGCGGTTTTGGCACCCAAGATGAAGCCTTTGAATCTCTCACCCTCAGCCAAACCGGAAAGTCGCCCCCTGTCCCCTTGGTGCTCATTGACAAACCAGGTGGCACCTATTGGCAGGCGTGGGATAACTATATCCAAACCGAGCTATTGCCACGCGGGCTAATTAACCCAGAAGATCGGCAGCTTTATACCATGACCGATGATTTACAGGTGGGCTGTGAGGCGATCGCAGGGTTTTATCGCATCTACCATTCCAGTCGGTACGTGGGCGAGCAGCTTGTGATTCGGCTCAACCATGACGTAAGCGATGCTCAAGTTGAGACTCTAAATCAGGATTTTAAAGATATCTTGCTTTCGGGCCAAATTCAGAAAAGCGGAATGTTACCTGGCGAAAGCAACCATCAGCAGCCCCAGCCCCAGCAGGTCATGGATCAAACCGAACAGCTTCCTCGCCTTGTGCTCCATTTTAATCAGCGAGATTTGGGGCGACTGTACCAAATGATTACCGTGATTAACACAATGGGCGGAATCCCTGAGCTAGAGCACCCCGAACGCAAATAATGCTAGCCCCTAACATGCTTCAATCCAAAACGGAGTCAGACAGATTACAATGATTCAGTTGTAATCTGCGAAGCTACCTTGCTAGAACGATATACCTTGCCCGAAATGGGCAGCCTGTGGACTGAAGCCTATAAGTATAAGACATGGCTCCAGGTTGAGGTTGCAGCCTGTGAAGCCCAGGCAGAACTGGGCACCATCCCCGCAGAAGCCGTTGCTGAAATTAAAGCCAAGGCCGATTTCGACCCACAACGAATTTTAGAAATCGAGGCCACGGTTAAACATGACGTGATCGCATTTCTCACCAACGTGAATGAGTACGTCGGCGATGCAGGCCGATACATTCACGTCGGCATGACCAGTTCCGATGTGCTGGACACCGCCCTGGCCCTTCAGTTGGTTGCCAGCTTAGACATTATTCTCAAACATGTGGATGCCCTCATTGATGCCATCCGCACCCAGGCAACCGAGCATCGCTATACCGTCATGGTGGGTCGCAGCCACGGTATCCACGCAGAGCCGATCACCTTTGGTTTTAAGCTAGCGGGTTGGCTGGCGGAAGTCCTGCGCAGTAAAGACCGTTTGCTATATCTCAAAACCGAGATTGCCGTGGGTAAGATCTCCGGTGCTGTAGGAACCTATGCCAACGTAGACCCTCAGGTGGAGGCGATCGCCTGTCAAAAGCTGGGACTCGTCCCCGATACGGCTTCGACCCAGGTGATTTCCCGCGATCGTCATGCCAACTACATGCAAGTCTTGGCACTACTCGCCGCCACCATTGAGCGCATCGCCGTCGAAATCCGTAACCTTCAGCGGACAGATGTTTTAGAAGTTGAAGAATACTTTTCTAAAGGGCAAAAAGGCTCCTCTGCCATGCCCCATAAGCGGAACCCCATTCGTTCTGAACGCCTGACAGGCTTAGCACGACTGATTCGGGGTTATGCCACCACCGCCCTCGAAAACGTCGCCCTCTGGCACGAGCGGGATATTTCCCATAGCTCCGCCGAGCGCGTCATGATGCCCGATGCCTGCATTTTGACCCACTTTATGCTGGTGGAAACCACCAACCTGGTTCAAAATCTCCTGGTTTACCCAGAAAACATGCAGCGCAACATGAACCTCTACGGCGGTGTCATTTTCAGCCAGCGTGTCATGTTGACCTTGGTCGAAAAAGGCATGTTGCGCGAAGACGCCTATGCGATCGTTCAGGGCAATGCCCATCAGGCGTGGAATCGCGAGGGCGGGGACTTTAGAGCCTTGATTGCCCAAGATCCTAAGGTGCAGGCCCATCTCTCGGCGGATGATTTGGCAGAGTGTTTTAACCCTCAGCACCATTTACAGAACCTTTCCGTTATTTACAAACGCTTAGGCATTGAGTAATTGTGGTATCGCTGTCTTGGCATCAGATTAAGGCTATTGCTTGGGAAGAACTCAATCAACCCCAGTATTTGGTCTATCACGAGGGCCAAGTCCTCGGCACCAAGGCGGCAGATGTCCCCTCTGACGCCTCTTCCGTGAACTACGATCAATGCTTTGTTCGTGATTTTGTCCCCGTTGGGTTGGTTTATTTAATTAAAAACCAGCCCATTGCAGGTCTTAACGGCGAAGCTGTCTCCAGCCGAGCAGTGGTCGGCAATTTTCTCGCTACAATCCTGAAGCTCCAGATTACACCCGCGTTAACCCAAGCCTTGGAGCGATCGCCAGGGATGATGCCCGCCAGCTTTAAGGTTGAGAATGATATTCTCAGGGCGGATTACGGAGAACGGGCGATCGCCCAAGTCACCCCCGTCGATTCTTGTTTGTGGTGGCTGATTTTGCTTCAGGCGTACTATCGCGCCTGTATCCAAGACCAGACGGAACTCCACCCAGATTTATTTGAAGGTACCCAACCTCAGCCCAGATTGAGACGGGCAATTCGGCTGATTTTGAGCCTGTACCTCTCCCATCGCTTTGACAGCGAACCCATGATTTTGGTGCCCGATGGAGCCGGCATGATGGATCGACGGATGGGACTCAACGGCTACCCCCTCGAAATTCAAACCCTGTTCTATGCAGGACTCCAAGTCGCCCGCGATTTTCTCAAGGCCAAAGAACCCTATCAAGCCTTAATTCGACGCCGACTCCACAGACTTAAGCGCCAGCTCACCGAAGACTATTGGCTTGACTTACGTCGCTTGCGAGTCCTTTACCAATCCCAAAGCGAACAGTACGATTCCACCCCCAGCACCGACGCGGAAGACCATTTTTTCAATAAATACAACCTTTACCCTGAATCGATTCCCTACGAGCATCTGATTCAGTGGCTCCCCGAAAAAGCAGGTTATCTGGTGGGCAACCTTGGCCCTTCCCACCTCGATTGCCGCTTTTTTGCGATCGGCAATCTCATAGGCGTAGTGAGCAACCTCCTCCCCCAAACCCAGGCCAAGCGCATTCTCGATCTGATTTATTTACGCCGAGATGACTTAATGGGAGAAATGCCCATGAAGGTGTGCTACCCAGCCCTAGAAGGCTTGGAATGGCAACTGGTGACGGGCTGTGACCCCAAAAATAAGCCTTGGTCTTACCACAATGGCGGGAGCTGGCCCATGCTGACCTGGATGCTCGCAGCAGCCACCCTTAAGGTAGAGCACACCAGCCTTACCGAGCAGTTGCGTGAAGACATTATGAAAGCGGGAAACCGTCTGTACCAAGACCAATGGCCCGAATACTACGACGGTGGCAATGGTCGCCTGATCGGACGGATGGCCCGTCGTCGGCAAACCTGGAGCATCGCAGGCATTTTGCTGGCTCAAGAATTCCTCGATCAGCCCCAGAATCTATCCCTTATCCACTTTGGAGAAACCCCTATATGAAGCGACCGTTCCGCTGGTCGTGGTCACTGGGTCAGCAGCCGTGGCTCTTGGGCGTTGCGGCCTGGATATCGCTTCTGGGAGGGCCATCGCAAGCCCAAGCGATCCCTAAATCTGGTGTTAATCCGATCTTGTTTCAGGTGCAGCAGTGCATTCAAAAAAAGTTGGTGCAGCAGAACATTCCACCCCAAAACACTACCCTCGCCCAAGAGATTTCAACGCGCTGCGTCCTGTCAGTAGTGATGCTGAATCCCGACGGGACAGTTCGCTCTGATGCCAGTGCTCGGATGGCGGAGCTGCTGCGGGCCACAGGCACGGCGCTTCCCAAAGCTGCCGTGCAAGGACAAGCCAATATTACCCTGCAAAAGCTGCCAACACAGGCCATTTTTACTGTGCCTGTACAGATTAAAAACCAAACCCTTTCCTTTGTTTTAGATTCCGGTGCGTCTAATTCGATGTTAGATACTCAGGTGGCGCAACGGTTGGGCATCCAGGGGCAAGCGGTACCCTCTGACCTATTGGGGTCTTTGGCGATCGGGCAACAGTTTAGCAAGCAAAAAGTCTCTCTCTATCAACTGCCCCCCATCCAGGTCGGGCAGGCGCAGGTGAGCCGCCTTGCGGGGCTGGGACTGTCTACCGCCGTTTTGCCGTTCCGTTCGGCTGGCGTGTTAGGACTAGATTTTCTGAGTCGATTTGACGTCATTTTAAATCCCCAAAGCCTTAATTTAAGGTTGGTGCCCTCCACTCCACCGATCGCCTCTGGTGTTCCCCTAGAGGGCCGTCTTGGTGTGATGACAACGTCCAGGGTCTATATCAATGGCAAAGGACCCTATCGGTTTTTGCTAGACACAGGCGCATCCATCACCACGCTCTCAGAGCCTTTAGCCCGACAGCTTGCCTTAAGAACCTACTCCGATGCTAAGTTCTATGTGGCGGGTTGGGGCGGAAATACCCAAGCAAAACTGGCTCAGCTTGAGCGCTTTAGTTTTCCAACCCAGCAAATCTCCAAATTGAATATTCTGGTGGTGAATAGTCCCTTTTTCCAATCCTTAGGTGTAGAGGGAATTATGGGACAGGATATTTTGAACCGTTACGTCCAGCACTGGCGCTTTGGTCCCTCTGGACCCTTAGGGTCTCCAGAGACGGGCAGCCTGAGCCTAACGCCCATTGATCCCAGATTGAGATGAGATTTGCTCCCCATCTTTAGACCGAAAGAGATTTCTCAAGGCGCTCGGCAATCCACATTTTGATGATGGATTGCCGTGTTACACCAAGACGTTCTGATTCTTGGTCTAATGCTTTAATCATCCATACTGGAAAATCAACATTAACCCGTTTCTGCTCATGACCAGGACGGCGTGCTTTGGAAAGGTCAAGAAACTCCGTAACATCTTCACCTTGATCAAGGATTGCTTCAAACTCTTCAGCCTTCATATAATATTGTCAAATAAGTATAAATAATATACTTTTATTATACCAAATACCCATATTAATCTTTTGAACTTAGTGTAAAGCAAATTTTTTGGTGAACGAATTCTTAGCCAATGGATATAGTAAGTTTTAGATTGGAGAGGGATAGGATAGTACTTGTGTCTTGCTGGTGCACCTTAACTTAAGCCCATGGTGATCCGTGCTTGGTTCTCAAAGAAAATCCAAAAGCGAAGCGCTACGCTGCGTTGGACATTTGTCAAGCGCTATCGGGCGCTGACACCTGCTTCGGTGGATTTGACCTGGAAAAAAATTATTGACTTGGCTGACCTATCCTGGCATCCGCTGATTGCCAGCACGAATGTTCCCTATGGATTAGTCCCCAAACCAGGGCTAATCTATGAGGCAATTAATCGATGGGTACCGCTGCCGTTTCGGATGTTTGTGGAGGG
>JANLSD010000151.1:0-17979 GCA_031362245.1 Acaryochloridaceae cyanobacterium OTE_25_metabat_464
GTCATAAATACTCAGTAGATCGCAAAGTTATTACACCCGATCCCCCTCAATCCCCCTTAAAAAGGGGGACTTTGAAGAATAAAAATGCGATTATTACAGTAAAGCAGTCCAGAATTTGAGGAACATTCGGTGGGTCTTAGGCAAATCTGGCGGTTGCTCAGGCAAACCTTCAAAGAATGGAACGAAGATAAAGCCTCCCGTCTGGCGGCGGCCTTAGCCTACTACACTGTCTTCTCCCTCACCCCCCTCATCACCATTTCCCTCGCCATTGTGGGGATGGTTTTTGGCAAAAATGCCGCAAGAGGCGAACTAGTGGCCCAAATTCAAGGGCTTGTGGGTCGCCAGAGTGCCCAGGTTATTGAAACGGCGATCGCCAACATCAGTCAAAATTCCTCTCCCGGCATTACGTCCCTCATTAACATAGGGGTGTTGCTCTTTGCCGCATCAGGGGTCTTTGCCGAACTCCAAGGCGCACTCAACACCATTTGGGAAGTTGCGCCCAAACCAGGCAAAGAAATCCGACTTTTTATCCGTCAGCGCTTACTGGCCTTCTTAATGGTGATGGCGATCGGCATTTTGCTACTTGCCTCCCTTATGCTAAATACCTTTCTCGTTGCCATTTCCAATCTGGTGACAAGCTCCCACCTGGTGATTAATATTTTGCCCGGTGGTAGCGTGCCCTGGCGGCTTTTAAATACCGTGGGTTCTTTTATTATCACGACGTTGCTGTTTGGGCTCATCTATAAATATTTACCCCAGGCTAAAATTGCATGGAGTGATATTTGGATTGGCGCACTCATGACGGCTACGCTGTTTTCTATTGGTAAATTTGCCCTAGGACTTTATCTAGGCCACAATACCTTTAGCTCAGCCTTCGGTGCGGCTGGCTCCTTAGTATTTGTAGTCGCTTGGGTCTTTTATTCTGCACAGATTCTATTTTTTGGTGCAGAATTTACACACGTTTATGCTAGGCAGTATGGTTCTTATATTCATCCTAGAAAATATGCCATTGCTTTGACAGAAGATGCGCGGGTACAGCAAGGCATCCCCCGCGTGGAATATATTAAAGGGCTTGTTAATGATCGGCTTGATGCTTCAGCAATTTTTCAGGTTAAGCTAGACTTGATTCCACGATTTTTAAATTTAGGGTTAAGTCCTACAGAAATTGCCCAAGGACTAGATTTATCCATCCCTCAAGTCAAACAAGTTTCTGACCATCTAGAAAAATTTGATACATAGTTTAACAATAATATTGTTCAGCTTTTTCTGTATCGACCCTTCAAGAGTACATTCAAAATGTTTATTTCAGTCAGAGTTTTTTTATTGCTTGTCACAACATTTTATCAAGCAATTTCTTGCGTTGTAGAAGATCTAAATCCACCTCCTGGCCAACGATTTGATGTGGGAGGATATCGTCTACATTTATACACCCTTGGAACCGTCAAAGATGCATCTCCTACCATTATTTTGGATCACAGTTTAGGTGGACTTGAGGGCTATCTGCTCATTGAGAAGTTAGCAGATCTAGGACGAGTGTGTATCTACGATCGAGCGGGTTACGGATGGAGTGACCATAGCCCCCATCCCCGCACTAGCAACCAAATTGTTACGGAATTAGATGCTCTGCTTACACAAGCTAATATTCAGCCCCCTTATATTCTGGTGGGCAATTCCTTTGGAAGTTATAACGTTAGACTCTATGCCCATCTATTTCCCCATAAAGTTGTAGGAATCGTCCTAACAGACGGTTTACATGAGACAGGAATGCAGAAAATGTCGCTTCCGTTAAAAGTGCTTGAATACTTTTTTGTTTCTGGATTTATGATGTCTATTTTAGGTTCTTTTTTTGGAATTATTCGGCTTTTAAAAACCTGTGGTATGTTTGAATTTCTTAAGCCTGAACTACGAAATTTTTCTGTTCGCTCTAAAAATCCAGTAAAACGATCCTTTTGCCGCCCAAAGCACTGGATTACAATGACTCGGGAAATGTTGAATCTTGATACCAGTGCTCAACAAATGATTAGAATGAGTGAAACATTCCACTTTCCCGTCGTAAACATCAAAGCAAGTTCGTTTTTTAAGTCTGCATGGTGGACTAGGTTGCTTCCACTTCAAGCTGCCAATCAGCTACGAGCGCAAATGCATGAGGAGTTACTAAAGTTATCTCCTCACTGTATTCAACTCCAAGCCAGCGAGAGTGGACATTTTGTTTGGGTAGATCAGCCTGAAGTTATCATTCAGGCTGTGCAAATAATTCTCAATGAGGCTATTTCTCCTCACTTTAGTGACTCGGAAAAGTTTTCCCCCTAGCGCCAATAAGAGTATCTCATCCTAAAATGCTGTTCTAATTTCAGGGAGCAATTTTTCCTGTAGGGAAAGAAGATAAGGGTTCATTTTGAACAGGCGCAGTATCTAAAAACTCCTCTACATCGATATAGGGAGAATCTGTTCCTCGGGTGATAGGCCCACGAGCATTAACCCGAACATCCATTAAATCCCGCAATACAACTTGAGGATCATCCTTCGGTTCAAGAGTAAGCAATAACCCCTTGCATGCACCACCATACTCCTGTGCCACACAGATAACATTCTGATTATTGATTTTTCCAATCGTCAAGTAAGACAGGTTTCCTTGACTATAAAATTCCTGAAACCGACGAGATACTTCTATACAGCGGCTCTCAGGCGTAAAGTCATTGAGTCCGTTGACAAAAACAGTAGATTTCCAGTGAATCATCAACACGTTCCCCCGCTGCGTCCGTGCAATGGTGGTAGGGTTCTCGTCTCCTGTCACAGGATTACGGCTTTTTCCACAGAAGAACCGATTGCTAGACTGGGATTCAGCTTGAACAGGCAAAACAAGGGGCATAGAAAAAAACAAACCCAGAGTTGCGATGCCAATAGCCTGAAGAGAATGAGGTCTCATAGTTTTACTGAGGGTGACGAGATGTTGATAAGCCTGGACAGGAAAATAGGAACAAACGAGAGCTATGCAAACTAGAAATATCTGCTAATTATATGGCATGATTCGTTCATCGATTTGTGATCTATAACTTTATTAAGATGTGATTTCGATCACTTTGCATATAAATGAATCGTGTTTAGAATCAAGAGCTGCCCTAGAAGAGACTCAATAAAAACTGTTAGGCAAACTTCCGACAATCATTGCAAGGAGGCAGATGCAGGCTCCCTTGATGACCGTTTCCGTAAATTGCATCAATCAGATCTCACACTTATTTCTTAGATTTGGAAGCATGCAGTTTTATTCTCTGAATGATCGGATTTTGGGTCGGATTGGGTGTGCGGTTGTATTGAGCCTTTTTGGCTCCGTTGGCTTTGCCCTAGACAGTCAATCTCAAACTTTGAACGACCCCGCGCGCATTGAACAGCAACTGCCGCCCCCCACTTTGCCCACGCCTCAACCAGAAATCTCGGTGCCTCAGCGGGAAGATTTAACGGCTCCTCCTGGCGCGGGTCAGCAGAAATTTCAGCTCAAGTCTTTGATGCTGGAAGGCGCAACCGTTTATCCAGAAACCCGATTGTCGGCGTTTTACAATCCGATGATTGGCAAAGATGTGAGCTTAGCTGACCTGTATGCGATCGCCGCCAAAATCACCCAGTTTTACCGTCAAAATGGCTACGTCCTTTCCTTTGCAGTGGTGCCAGAACAAACCATCACCGATGGGAAAGCCAAGATTCAAGTCATCGAAGGCTACATCGAAAAAATCGAACTCGAAGGTGCACCCAAGCTACAGCTCGATCGAGTTGAGGCGATCGCCAATAACATTTTGGCCTCCCGCCCCCTTCAAGCTAAAGACCTAGAGCGTTCCTTATTACTCATCAATGATTTAGCAGGCATCAAAGCACGGGCTGTCTTACGTCGAGGCAGCAGCCTAGGCACCTCAACCCTACTGGTGCGAGCAGCCTACAACCCAGTTAACGCCTTTGGTGAAATCACCAATCGCGGCACAGAAGAAGTAGGGCCGCTGCGTGCTCAAGTGGGTGTTTCCCTTAATTCGATCATAGAAGAGGGAGAACGCCTGACATTACGGGCAGCCACTTCCCTCAACAACCCTAGCGAGTTAGCCCTTGGAAGCGCCAGCCTCACCTTTCCCGTCGGGAATGATGGCCTACTGCTCAATCTAGATGGCTCCTATACCAACGTTAACCCCAGAGGCGCTATAGAAAACCTCGGGATTAATGGACGAACCGTTGCCCTAGAAGCAGGACTGACCTATCCCATCGTCCGTTCCCGCGAGACCAACATATCCATCAAAGGTAGTTTTGACTATACCGATAGCCGTAATAAATCTGAACTATTGGACGCAGTGTTAAGTCAAGATCGGCTTGCCGTGCTGCGGCTGGGCGTGCAGTTCGATAATACGGATGCCTTAGGGAAATTCCAAGGCTCCTTTCAGCTTTCCCAGGGCATCGGCGGCACAGAAACAGGCACTGTGACTGAGCCATTGTCTAGAGCCGCAGGCAGTGCGGTGTTTACCAAAATCAACCTAAACCTCTCACGCAATTTCATTCTGCCCAGTCAATTCAACTTAGCGTTGTCCAGCACAGCACAGCTTACAGGGGATTCTCTTTTAACCCGTGAACTGTTTGGATTGGGAGGATCAAACTTCGGCAGTGCCTTTAACCCAGACGAACTCCTTGGCGACTATGGCTATGGACTCCGCCTAGAGCTACAGCGACCTTTTGTATACAAAGCCTTCGGTCTTGGTATGGCAACGCAGCCCTATATCTTTGCAGATTACGGTCAGGTCTTTCGCAACGCCCCCACCGCAGCAGAGCGCCCTTCAGATGCCTTGGGTTCTGTAGGATTAGGGGTGCGCCACAGTTTTGGCTCCAATGCCTTTGTCGGACTCGAACTGGCCTTTCCCATTGAACGAACGGACGTCTCTTTTAACTCCGACCCTCGGCTCTTTTTTGTGATCACTGGTCTCTTTTAATCAAGGTTTACTATGACTTGGCGCGCTTGCATCTTTTTTCTGTCTTCCGTTACGTCCGTTCGTCCTAGTCAAGCTCTTCATTCAAATGTGTCGCTGCCCCAATCTGTTGAAAGTGATCCGAAGCCAAAACTACTGTTGTCGCAAAATGTTGGACAAAAAAGAACCCTGCGCAGCTTGGTTCTGGGGTTAACAGGTGCATTGATATGGACATTGCCTGGGCATACCCTTCCCCAGGATGGGAGTGTCTCGACAGGTCAGGTGGAGATTCAGCAGCCCAATGTGGGCAACCTGAATATTCTCCAAACCTCTGATCGTGCTGTGATTGACTGGCGCACCTTTAATATTGGGGCATCGGAATCGGTCAATTTTCAACAGCCTTCTGTCACCTCTGCCACCCTGAACCGCGTCACAGGTGGTTTTACCTCAGAAATTGCGGGACGTTTAACCGCCAATGGGCAAATCTATTTAGTAAATCCCAACGGCATTTTATTTACCCCTACGGCCCAAATCAACGTAGGTAGCTTTTTAGGAACCACCCTAGATATTCCAAATATAGACTTCATGCAGGGGCAACTCCGATTCCGGCAAACCCCAGGCACCCTCTTCTCCACCGTTGAAAATGAAGGTACGATTACCGTTGCGGACGGTGGCTTTGCAGCACTAGTTGCCCCAGGCGTGGCAAACCGAGGCGTGATTAATGCCTATTTAGGATCTGTTGTATTGGGATCTGGCACAGAGGCAACCCTCGATTTTTATGGGGATGGTCTTTTTTCCTTTGCGGTTGATCCAACCGTATCCGGCCAGATTTTTGGCTCAACAGGTCAGCCACTCAGTGCTTTGGTCAGCAATAGCGGCAAAATTTCAGCAGATGGAGGGGTGGTTCGGCTAAGCACTCAGGCTGGGGCGTTTGTGGTCAAAAACGTCATCAATATGGATGGCATCATTCTGGCGCGGACTGTTGAAAATCGTCAGGGTGCCATAGTTTTGTCTGGTGGCAATACAGGCCCCGTTGCAGTTTCTGGCTCCCTAGATGCATCAGGACAGGCCGCTGGCAGCCAGGGTGGAACAATCAAAGTACTGGGTTCCCAAATCAATTTAACAGGACAGGCCCAGCTTTTGGCTTCGGGAGATAGTGGCGGTGGCACGGTTTTAGTAGGAGGTGACTATCAAGGCAAAGGAACGCTCCCAACCTCTGGGACAACGACTGTAGAAAAAGGGGTAGACATTAAAGCAGATTCGCTGTTTAGCGGAAATGGTGGCAAGGTCATTGTCTGGGCCGATGGCGTTACAACCATGAATGGACGCATCTCTGCAACGGGAGGTTCAATATCAGGCAATGGCGGTTTTGTGGAAACCTCTGGCAAGGCGGGACTGAGTATTGCCCCAACAGCTTTGGTGAACGTAAGCACAACGAATGGTACAGCAGGAACCTGGTTACTAGATCCTGATCGACTTTTTATTGATAGCAACACTACAAATCCCTTGCTAGGCCCTGCGACAGGTGACTATTTTGTGGCGGCGAGTGTGGTCGAAAATGCCCTTATTACAGGCAATGTCAACCTATCCGCCAATGATCTCATTCAGGTGGATGCGCCCATTAATAGTAGTACTCAGTTCAACAGCAATGTTCTTAGCTTTATCGATCAAAATGTTAATAACAATCTAGTCGTCAATCTGAATGCCCCCATTAAATTAGGGACATACCAGACCCTAAAAGGTGAAGCCACAACGGTAAATGTAAATCAGGCTGCGCCTAACATTCTTCAGAATGGGGTCGATGTAGCCGCCTCAGGAGCAACGATAAATGTGAGTAGTGGCACATTTACGGGGACTGTCACTAATGTGGTTAACATTGGCAAAAGCCTTACAGTGCAAGGACAAGGTGCTAATAGCACAATTATTGACGGCGAAAGTAGTCGCAGAGTTTTCAATATTTCGTCAGGTGCAGTTAAACTTGCTGACCTAAAAATCACCAATGGAAATACTGGAATTTACTACAATAATGGGGGCGGAATTTTTGCGAGCGGAATCACTAGCTTAACCATTTCTAATAGTACGATCTCTGGCAATTCGGCATACAACGGTGGAGGCATTTATGTTGACTATGGAAATAGTGGCAGCTCCAGTGATTTAACGATCATAGATAGCATTATTTCAGGAAACTCAGCCAATTATGGTGGTGGAATCTATCGTGGAAACAATTCTTACTACGGAGCTGGAAGCTACTCCAGCACATCAACCCTCATTGGCAGTACAGTCTCCGGCAACTCAGCAACTTATGAAGGTGGCGGTATTTATAACTATGACTACAACTACTATTATGGAAATGGTAGTATTCAAAACAACCTAATACTTACCAACAGTTCAATCTCTAATAACTCAGCTGGGTCTTATGGAGGAGGAATTTATAACAACAATGGCTATGGAAGCAGCCAGTCCTACGGAAATCTAGAATTAAACGGAAGCAATATATCTGGCAATACAGCAGCGTTCTACGGAGGTGGAATTTATAGTGTAAACAGTAATCTCACTATAGCCAACAGCACTTTCTCCGCAAACAAAGCAGGATCTTCTGGAGGCGGTCTTTACTATGATGATTACAACTATTACAACAATGCATCTGCTATAAGCTCAACGATTACAAATAGTACTTTTATTGGAAACGAAGCAGATTTTGATGGGGGTGGCATTGCTTATTATGGCTTCTACAACAACAGTATCAACAGCTTGTCAATCATCAATAGTCAAATATCTAGAAATACCGCAGGATACTCAGGGGGTGGTATTTTGAGCTACGGTATTTTGTCGTTGACCAATACTATTATTTCTGACAATGTTGCAAAAAGTGGCTCTGGCGGCGGAATTTATGCCTATGGATATTTCAATAGTGCAAATACCAGTGTCAATAATGCCTTGGCTATCGACAGCAGCACGATTTCCAACAATTCAGCAGGCTCAGATGGCGGCGGTATTTACAGCTTAGGCTCAATGAGCATCAATAACAGTACTATCTCTGGGAACTCGTCTGGAGCCTCCATTGGTGGCGGCAATGGGGGTGGCATATATAGCTTCAACTACAATTATTACAACTATAATAACTATGGCAACATCTCAATTTCAAATAGCACTATTTCTGGTAATTCAGCATCCTTAAGTGGCGGCGGTATTTATAGCGATGGCTATAATTTTGGGGGCGTCATTTATGGCGATTTTCAATTAACAAATAGCACTATTTCTGGAAACTTGGCAGGGGCTGATGGTGGCGGTATTTATAGTGCCTACGACGCAGGAACAATAAGCTATAGTACGATTACAGACAACTCAGCCATTAATTCTGGGGGAGGTATTTTTGGGGCTAGTAGTCTTTCCGCCCTCACTATTGGCAATAGCATCGTTGCAGGCAATCGTGCATCTAGTAGCCCTGAAATTTCAACCACTTTAGGTGCTGCAACTATTGTATCTAATGGGTTTAATGTAGTAGGTCAAAATGGCAATGCAGGTGGTTTCCCAGTTGCTGCGAATGATATTGTGTTGTCTGGCCCTATTAGTACTCTGATTACACCTTTAGCCAATAATGGGGGTCTTACCCAAACCCATAACCTAATTGCGGGTAGCCCTGCCATTGATGCTGCAAATAAGTTGGCAGGAGTGACAACTGATCAGCGGGGTGCTAGTCGTCCTGTAGGCGCAGCTAACGATATCGGAGCTGTGGAGTCTCAAGGGGTTGTCCCCTCGACTCCTCCAAGTCCGTCCCCAAGTCCAAGTCCATCCCCAAGTCCAAGTCCATCCCCAACTCCAAGTCCATCCCCGACTCCGAGTCCAACTCCTAGCCCGTCCCCAATTCCAGTTAATCAAACGAGTAATGATTCTTCTGTTATCTCCAACAGCCCTCCACCTTCAGAAGAACAAAACACCCCAAGCAAGCCAGTCAAAACGGTTCTCCCTATCTCACCAGTCATTTCACAAACAAACGCACCCCTGCTAGCGAGTGCCCCTGTCCAAGAACTAGACCAATACTTCAGCGCCTCGGTCACGAGTTATCTAGGGCTTAAGAGTGCCCCTGCTGATACGATCGCCCAAGCAAAAGATACCCTGACCCGAATTACCACTCAAGTCCCTGATGCAACCCCCAGCCTGATTTACACCTACTTTGCACCAGCGCCTAAAACCCAAAATGCGGCGAAGCCTGCTGGTACGCTGATTGCTTCTGATAAGCTCTTTCCAGGTCTTCTTGCTCAAAATAGTGAACCTAAGGCCGATAAATGTTTGTCGCAAACACCCGCTCGCCCCTCAGACCCGATCTGGCAATTTGACTCCTGTGGTTGGGATCGAATCTTTCCCAAGGGTACGGCAGGCAACGAAAATGATCAGCTTGTCTTAGTACTTGTGACCTCCGATGGCAAAGTCATTCGGAAGCAAATGCCTGAAGCCACACGCGGCAAAATGATTAAGGCGGTTCGGCGGTTTCAAGGGAGCTTGCAAAATCTCAGTGATGCGAGCGTCTATTTGCCTCAATCTCAGCAACTCTATCGTTGGCTGGTCGCTCCCCTAGAAGAGGCGCTGAAAGCCGAGAAGGTGAATAACCTGGTCTTTATTATGGACAGGGGGCTACGCTCCCTCCCGATCGCCGCACTTCATGATGGCAAAGGGTTCATTGTGGAGCGGTATAGCGTGGGTGTAATGCCCAGCCTCACTTTGACCGATACCCGTCATATAAACCTCCAACAAACACAGGTACTGGCAATGGGGGCTTCGACATTTAAAGATCTTGCTGCTCTTCCCGCTGTGCCTTTGGAACTGTCCATGATTAGCAAACTCTGGTCTGGGCAGTCGCTGCTAAATGAAACCTTTACACCCCAGCAACTGAAGCAGCTACGGTCTTCAAAGCCCTATGGCATCGTTCATTTAGCGACCCACGGCGAGTTCCAAGCGGGAAGCCCAGAAGAGTCCTACATTCAGTTTTGGGATAGTAAGGTTAACCTCAAGCAAATGCAGTCTCTGAATTTAACCCAACCCACCCCTGTGTCTCTGCTCGTCCTCAGTGCTTGCCGCACTGCGATGGGCGATCAGGATGCCGAACTCGGATTTACGGGGTTAGCGGTTTCCTCTGGGGTTCAAACTGCCGTTGGGGGACTTTGGTCTATTAGTGACTTGGGAACCCTAGCCCTCATGAGTAGTTTCTACAACAACTTAAAGCTAGCGCCGTTTAAGGCTGAAGCACTACGACAGGCACAGGTTGCGATGATCAACGGCCAGGTTCGAGTTGACAATAAACAGTTGGTGACACCAGGTATTACTATCCCGCTCTCTCCTAAGCTTCAAGAAGAGAGCGATGCTAAACTATCCCATCCGTATTACTGGAGTGGTATGACGATGGTTGGAAATCCCTGGTAGCGATGACAATAATTGCGATCTATATATCTTGCGATTTATATTAAGTCGCGCTCACCAGAATGGAATTCCCTTCTGTTTTTACGGTAAATGTTGCTAGGGGCTTATCTGCTGGTCCCTGAGCAACTTTGCCATCGGGTTTAAATTGAGCGGCATGGCAAGGGCAGAGAAATCCGTTGTCTTTGGCATTCCAGTCTACAATGCAGCCTTTGTGGGTGCAGGTTGCATTGACCGCCAATAATTTCGTTTTGTCGCCTGGGTCACGCACGACGATCACAGGCCCTGCTGCAAATTTTTTGTCTTGGACAAAACCTGCCTTATCTAGATCTTGGAGAGTCCCTACGGCTGTAAAACCACCGCCAGCGGCAGAAGGTTTGGGTTCCCCTGATTGTTGCGCCGTGGGGGGCGAGTCAGGGGTGCAGGCGGCGATCGCCAAGGGCAAGCTACTGGCCAAGGCACCTACGCCCACCCGCAGTAAAAACGCTCGACGATCCATAGGGATTCTCCTTAATGGTTTGAAATTACTTTTACGTCATTATGCCGCCTTAAGGTTACGACTGCACCTGAGTGATCCATTGGGCGATCTCCCTATTCACCACTTCAGGGCGCTCATCATGGGGGCAGTGTCCGGCATCCACCCATTCTAGGTTTGCCTCAGGATAAAGCTGGTGACAACGTTTTGCCTTTGTAGCGGTCATCCACGGGTCGGCATCGCCCCACAGAAGCAGTAGTGGACGCTGTAGGGTTTGAAAAAGTTCATCTAGCTTGCGTCCTGGAGGTTGCTTAAAGACCGCCCCAAATACATCTAAAGCACCGTTGTCAAAGGCAGGTCGGTAAATGTCTTCAATGAGCTGATCCGTGACCGTGGTGGGGTCTTTATAGACCTTCAGCAAAATTTCGCGGATGCGATCGCGGTTCCGAGTCCGCATAAACAGCACAAAGCTGACCGCCTCAATCACTCCTGGCACCTTAAATACATTCCGAGTGAAGTTGCCCATGAGCTTTTGCCAAGTCGGAGGCTGAACCGCAGGATCTGCCGAGAATGGCCCCGCACAGTTGAGCAAAATCAATCCCTGTGTCCATTCAGGACAGTCCACCGCAAAACAGAGGGAGATGTATCCCCCCAAGGAGTTTCCTGCGATGAAGACGGTCTCTTGCACCACCTGAGCACAAAAATCGCGAAGCTGATCGCGCCAAAGGTCTGCACTATAGGTAATTTTGGGCTTCTGCGATCGCCCAAACCCCAACAGATCCAAGGCCCAGACCCGATAGTGCGCTGAGAGCACCTCAATATTTTTGCGCCAATGATCGGTAGACGCACCAAAGCCATGAATTAAAACTATATTTTGCCCTGTTGTTCCGGCCTGCACATAGTGAACCCGCCACCCGTTCCAATCCCAATAGGTTAGTCGGTTGGATTGAAGCGCAATGGTATTAAGGGTCATAGTCATTCCACCTTTGAGATTTTAGGGGTAAAAAGTTCTCTGAACCAGCGCCTTTGGGAAACTCCATCTCAGGCGTGACGTCTTTAAAATCTATACAGATGACAAAATAGAGCAGCATGCCTAAACTTAAAAAAATAATGAGTTAATGAAGTCCCTCACTAATTTCAGTAAGATAAAGTTAAGTGTTGTTTAAGTGAAGCATTAGCTTTTCTCAATCCTACACAAAACGTCCGCATTAGAGGAGGTGCAGACATGCTATCCCCAAGTGACCTTATCGGCCAACAAGTTTGGATAGAAATTCCAAAAGACCCAGACTATCCCCATTTCGATGCTTATCGCATTAAAGCAACCCTCACCCAACCCACGTCTCCCCCGTGGTTTTATGCTCGATTTGACTCGCCCCCTGCCACCGTGCGGGAAGCGGGACATTGGCTCAGTCTTAAGCAAGCCCAGGATGCCTATCTCTACGATCCGGTTATAGAAGACTATGACTTAGAAGAAGAATTCAATGAGTGGGCCGATGAGGAAGATGAGCTAAACCTCAGATAAGGACAGGTTCCAAAGCTCCTGTCCTCCATTCGTTCACATACTCCCGTGGATAGGGTCAATTGATTTGGGTCAATTAGACTTTGCGTGCTGGGGCAAACGCTTTGTGATTTGACTAATGAGACCGCTCAGAAGTGCGCCGCCCATCAAAATGCCCAGGGCTGGCGTAAAAACGGGTTCCCAGAGTTTGTACCATAGGTTTAACCCCAAGGACAGCCCAGCACCTCGGCCTAAAACGGCGATCGCCAGCCAAACAAAGCTACCCAATACGACAAAGGTATTGATGACTAGGAGGGTATTAAGCCCATCTATAAGCTTTTGCATGATTTCCAGTGCAGTGATTGATTAATCTAAAACCCAGGCTTTCACCTTGATGAGGCTAGCCCACTCTGGATCTCGCGTTAGACCATCCTCGAAGCTTTTTTCCACTTCTTCACGCAGTTCTGGCACCATCAAAATCTGCTGGATGATTTCAATATGGGGACGCACACCCTTTTGATTGGTGTCTAGCATCGCCATCACAAGATTGATGCGAGCTTGAGGATCTTGTGCATTCAGCTTAATCGCCTTTTGGGCTGTTTTAAGCGCCAAGGCTGGCTTCTTTTCGAGTAAATAAAGCCAAGCCAAGCACGTTAGCGCAGGGCTATTGCGTGGGGCGCGCTCACACACATCTTTGAAAACTGGAATCAGAGTCTCGGCGGCTTCACCGGCGCTATAGCGCTCCAGTCCCTGATTGAACAGGTCTTCAACAGTAGTCGTAGTCATGGGTTGATTAATAGTTACGTAGAGAACGAAGTGCCGCAGCCGCAAGTTTGAGCAGCATTGGGGTTTGTAAACTTAAACCCGCCGCCAATCAAAGCCTCGCTGTAATCGAGCATCAACCCATAAATATACAGCAAGCTCTTGGGATCGGAGACAACTTTGAACCCATCGTAATCAAAAACTTCATCGCTGACCAGAATATTGCTCGGTTCTTCAAAGTCCATAGTGTAGGACATCCCTGAGCAGCCGCCGCCTCTGACCCCGACGCGCAGACATAGATCTTTTCCTGCCTTTTCCCGCAGCTCTAAGACATGCTTAAGGGCGGAGTCAGACATTAAAATGCCTTTTTGTTGGGTTTGGGTGGTCATGGCGGGTTTCAACTCCCTGAGCGTGTGATGTCTATGCTTACCCATTGTAGGCCGGACGTCTCACCATTGACAGCCTTTAACGCTTTGACAGATTTTATAGTGTCCAGAGATACGCCCAGGGATTAACCGCAAAAAGCAAAAGGGGGCTATTTGGCCTGATAAGGCTCTCCAGTGTAGGGCACCACACCCGTTGCAGGATAGTGTTCTTCGTTAGGGGCAAAGTTTTTTGTCACACCTTCAAGGATGAAGCGTAGGCTGCTAACCAAAGACTTTAGAAAGGTCATATTCGGTTTCTCCTTTGTAGCGGAAGCGTAATCTGCTGCTTACGACTTCATTGTATGAGTCAACGATGAGACCAATGCGTTTGACTAATCTAAAAACACTGAAAATTATTTTTCGTTGATATTCCGCAACGTAACGTCATAGAAACAGGAGTCTCTACTGATCTGTAATAGCCCTGTTCCAGGGCTAGGGAGCCTGTTCTAAGTCATGTCCACAATGCTTACAAAAGCGTGTGAATTTGTAGGTTTTTTCATGGCAACTGGGACAGTCCAAAAATTGATTAAATCCACAAGATAGACAAAATCTATCCCCAGCTGTCATCTTGAAATTACAGTTAATACAGTGAGAATTTTGAATTCTACTCCTAGCCTGTAATTTTGGATTAAATACAAATTTTTGCAGGAATTTAATGAGTCCAAAGCCTGCCAGGGGAATAACAAGAATCATCAGGTAGCTTGCAATAAAGCGTAACCCACCCAAAAGAGCTGTTAGACCTTCAATAAGGAAATCAAGAAGATTGCCAAATTGAATAAATTCAAAGAACTTAATCAATAAAGGGATACAGAAGATTAAAAGCAGGTGCCAACTAATAAGCGCGACAACGCCTTTACGCTTTTTGGTTGCATATGCATTGACAAAGTAAGCCAGGAAAATGAGCGGCAATAGAAATAAAGTTTGGAGCAATAACTGTTTATTGGGATACCAAAACTGAGCTGAATGATAATGACGCTCAAGCCCTTGATAGATAGAGCTATCAGTCAGAAGCTTGAGGTAGGCGACAGAAGATGGCTGGTTGACGAGTTTTGTTTGTTTCTCAAGAATGAGTTTATTCTTGTCTAAAATCTTAGCTTTATTTGCATCAATTTTGGGCTTGGTCTGTTCAGCAGAAGCTTGGTTGATAGACTTTTTCTGTGATTGGCCCGCAATTTTCTCTAGTAAGGTGGAGTCATACTGCCTTTGTAACGTTGCGATCTCTTGATTTAAATTTAAGCTAGTAGTTCTATCTTGATTAATACTTTCCTTTAGCTTAATATTAATTTTCGAATTAATTTCATTACCAAGGCGTGTTATTTCATCACATTGCTTAGAAACGTTACCTAATCTTCCCGATTCCTTTCGGACTAGAAGGGAAGGGAACTCATTTTTTGTATAAATGATGTTTTCTATCGTGGCAACATTGAAATCAAAGGTTCCCTTTTTCTTAGAGGTTTGATAAGTCTCATAGGCCGAGAAACACGGAAATTCCTCCTGAGGAGATAGGGGTAGCTGAGCAATGTTTCCGAGTCCACTAAAAACGTTGAAGAGAACAAAAATATCTACCAGTACAAGAATAATAATGCTGGCTACATTAATCGATTCTTGATGGATATAGGTAGAACGACGAATAAGCTGTCGAAACAGCCGCTTAACAAAAGAGAACATCGTGCTTATTCCCATGAAAAAGTGGATTTTGAAAAGAACCTGGGCAAACTCTTGATGCGGAGCGATCGCCCCAATGAAATTTGCGTATCTCTTCGGTGCTATAGGGCAGATTGTAACCAAAACGCCATACTTATGTATCAATAGATACATAAAACTTGGATATTTTCTCAAAAAGCCGCATATTAATACTTGAAGTGAATTCTAGTTAAAAGCGATGGCCCATACACTAAAGTTCAGCACCGCCCAACTGGATGCCATTCATCAGCGCAGCATGATGGCGTCTCTAGCTTACCGCTTGGAAGTTGCGCGCTCAGCCAGTAATACTCAGCTCATTGAGAGATTAGAACAGGAAAAACAGCAGCTTACGGTCAATGTTAAAGCGCAAGCTGTTTTGAGGGTTGCAGAATCTTACCTCAAAGCAATTAAGCGAGGTGTGAGGAATGTCTTTTGGGGTGATTCAGTGCGAGGTGTGGGTGAATTTAGGTGTGGAAGCGATCGCTGGTGGTACGCGATTGACCTAACCACGGGCGAGTTCCTCTATGCAGACTCTGAAATAGAGCTACACGCGACGGTTGAAAAGCCTAATTCAGGAAGATGAGCTTCTCAACTTGTTGTTTTATGACACCCACAACCCCAGGGCGCACATGGCCTCTAGGGTTGTTCAATCTGCTTGACTTGGTGAATCAAGGCTAGCGTTTGTTGATAGCCTGTGGTGTTTTTCTGTTTCGAGAAAAACTTTGCAGCCTTTTGTAAATCTTCTAGCCCTGTAAATTTTTCTCCCAGTTGGGCGCGTAACGTACCTCGGCTACCGTAAGCTTCTGCTAGACTCGGGTTAAACACAAGCGCTCTGGTATAGTCCGCGATCGCACCTCTAAACTTACCAAGGTCTGAGAGGGCTTTGCCACGGTTATAGTAGGCATCTGCGTATGTGGGCTTCAGCCGAATGGCTTGATTCAGGTCAGAGAGTGACCGCTTGAGATCGCCTTTAAACTCACCGTAGAGCATGGCGCGATGGTTGTAGGCTTCTGCATACCTTGGGTTAATCCGAATGGCTTGATTGATATCAGAAAATGCCCCCTGAAAGTCTTCGATATCGGTACGCGCTTCTCCGCGTTGATAGAATGCCCGATCATTTCTGGGTTCAAGGGCAAGAGCTTGACTGAAATCGGCGATCGCCTTCTTAAATTCGTCCACACTGTGATGGGCTAAGCCTCGGTTGATATAAGCCTCTGTCGATTTAGGATTGGTTTGGATCTCCTGGGTGAAGTCGGCGATCGCCCCTTTGTAATCCCCCTTTCGAACTTTAGCCTGACCCTTCTGAAGATGGCTAATAGCAGCCAACCTCACCTTCGTGACCTTCGTCACGTTTGCCTGCGCTGGAATAGAAACGGATGAACCCAAAAGCAACAGCAGTAACAAAGGAGCAGCAACTATCTTGAGCACAGGTTTCATACGTCTCAAAGCCTATGGATTTGTGGAGGGAGGTTTCAAATAGGGTGAATCATTTTCGTTAAATGTTGAGTTTAATGCTCAATTTCTGAGCGGCCATTCAATCACTTTATTGTTGCTTAGATTAATGCATTTTGAAGCATACGGGTATACCGTTAAGAGAGATTTAATACTCTGACCCAGAATTTGGGCTGCAAACGGGGACTTCACGCTAAAATGTTAAGGAATTGTAGCAATCGAATGTTTTACGACTGAGGTTGTGGGCCGTCATTTTATTGTGATCTTCTATGCAATGCATTATTAACCGTCGCGCTGAATTTTCTGCCAGCCATCGCTATTGGTTTCCAGAGCAGTCAGAACTCAGTAATTTTGAGCAGTTTGGTGCCTGTGCGCGCTTTCCAGGCCATGGTCATAACTATGAGCTATACGTTTCCATGCTGGGCGAGATTGATCTCCACGGGATGGTGCTGAATCTATCAGATGTCAAGCATGTCATTAAACGAGAAATCACGGGTCAGCTTGATTTTTCATACCTAAATGACGCTTGGCCCGAGTTTAAAGACTCGTTACCCACCACCGAAAACATTGCGCGTTTGATTTGGCATCGGTTAGCCCCCCATTTACCCCTCGTCAACATTCGACTTTACGAACATCCTCGCCTCTGGGCAGATTATAAAGGAGCTGGAATGCAAGCCTATCTCACTGTTGGAACCCATTTTAGTGCAGCTCATCGTTTGGCCTTGCCAGACCTGAGCTTTGAAGAAAATTCTGAAATCTATGGCAAATGCGCCCGACCCAACGGTCATGGCCATAATTACCATATGGAAGTGACCGTGAAGGGAGTGGTGGATGCACGCACCGGAATGCTGGTGGATTTAGTGAAGCTTCATAAAGTGATTGAAGACATTGTGATTGAACCCCTAGATCATACGTTTTTAAATAAGGACATTCCTTATTTTGAAACGGTTGTGCCTACGGCTGAAAATATTGCAGTTTATGTAGCGCGGTTGCTTAAAGGTCCCATCCAGGCATTAGGTGCAACCATTGAGCGGGTCAAGCTGATTGAAAGCCCCAATAACTCCTGCGAGATTGATTGCAGTTGGTTAAATGATGAGGCCAATGTGCTGGAGTTAAACCAGATGGCATTGGTGTCTTAGCTCAAGGGTTGTTTTGGTTGCAGCCTTAAACCCCAACGGCCTGAAGTTGAGATTTTTCCAAGCAAGTCTGGAGGGATCTGAGTAAATCTTGCTCCAGATAGGGCTTGGTGAGATATTCATTGGCTCCCAATAGTTTCGCGATGCCTCGATGCTTATCGCCACTTCTGGAGGTCAGCATGATGATGGGCAGTGCTGAGGC
>JANLSD010000159.1:0-35474 GCA_031362245.1 Acaryochloridaceae cyanobacterium OTE_25_metabat_464
ATGGCGTCGCGAAAGCAAGATGAAAAACGGCGCTACCGGATTGAGTTTCAGATTAATACCTTTGTCTTCGCCCCTGACTAGTGCTTATAATCCAATTCTCACAAGCTTTTTGAGCTTTTAGATTCAACTTTTGTCAGTCAACCAGACTTTAGACTCTATCTAGGTTTATTTATGACAATCTATGTATCTGAAAAGATATGCTGTTTCAGACTTCAGAAAATTGGAAAGATGTTTGAAAAATAAGCCTTAAGATCTGAAGCTCCAGTATTCTGTTACGCCCCAGTGTCCTAATTTTTTGATAGAATCATTTAAGGGAGACTTAAAATATATATGATATAAAAAAATCAGATTACATGTTAATTTGTGTTTGTACTAAAGTTTAGGTTATCCCTTGAGATTAAATTTTAATAAAAGTATCTACAATTATTCTCTAAATTGAGGCTTGAATGAGTTAGTATCTTTTTGATGAGTATTTTCCGTTGTAATAATCAGAATTTAAACTAGGATTTTATAATCTGCACTAATAATGAGAACAACAATTAATCCATTATCAATTAATTCTGGAATTTTAGGAAACTCTGAAAAAATATTGCCTGGAGCTGAGATTGAAATCTTTGCTTCCGTCAAAAATCAGGGAGACCAAAATGCTGTTATTGATGTAGCTATTGAGATAGTAGATGAACAATCTTCATCTTTAGCACAATGGATTGCTCCACGACGTGTTCGTCTTGCACTTGCACCTGAAGAAAGTCAAACAGTACTATTCCAAGTTTGCATTCCAGATAATGCTTGGCCCTACGGCTATCAGTATGATCTTATTATTGATTCTCCAGATCATTATCCAGAATATACACCACTACATTATCCTAATATTTTAAAAGTTCTTTCTCCTCTATTAGTATCTGAACAAGGCAAAGATCCAGTATTTCTTCTGAATCCTCTTACTACATCTTTAGAACCTCGCCTCGTGGCTCCGGGTGAGATTTTTGAAGTTGAGGTGATGATTGATAATTGCTCATATTTGGTTGATCGATTTCACGTATTATGTACAGAGCTTGATTCCGAATATTTTTCTGTCATCTATCCAGAAGTTAGAGATCAGTATGGACTCATTATTGAATCTGATGGATTAGAGTTGAATCCAGGCGAAAAAAGAACAGTTAGTTTAAAAATTCATCCTCCTACAGATGTTCCTGCTGGAAATTACTTTCCTACAATTAAGTTAAAATCATCCAATAATCCAAATCTTAATTTACTAGATGTTGTCTATATTTATATTCCGCCGAATTATAATATAGAAACGAATATAGAACCGGTAACCAACCGGATAAAAAATCCAAACATCGAATCTGGAGAGTATTCTTTACGGATTATTAATCAGGGAAATATTGAACGTAATTTTACTCTGCATGCAAAAAATTTAGGATGGGGGAGTCTAAATCTTACTCTTGACAAAGACTATATTAATATCTCTCCTGGGGATGCCTCAGATCTTAATTTGTTGGTTAAACCTACCGGAAAGTGGTGGAATAGGCCATTCTATGGGATTGGAAGAAAATTTAGATTTGGAGTGCAGCTTGAAGATTTGCAACAGCTGCCTATTCCTAACGATCTTCTTGAAAGTGAACTGACTTGGGAACCGTATTCAAAAAAAATAAGATTTTTGATTATTGGCCTTGTGTCTCTATTGGCAGTGATGGGGGTATCTGCGATCGCATTTTTACTATGGCGATACTTCTTTACACAACTTCCATCGCCTAAAATTGACTCATTGAGTTCCGAAAAAAATACTTATCAAGAGAGCAAGAATGAATCTGTGCATCTCAGTTGGATAATTCGCAACTCAAAATCTATTGAAAAAATAGCATTGATTCAAAAACTAAGTAACGGTAGTAAAGAAATTAAAACTTATAATTTTACTGGCGGTCGTATCCCTTCAGAACTGGCACTTAAAAGTCGTAATCAAAAGGATAATTATTGTGATTATCAAAAACGTCTAAATGAGGACTTTTTGATTTGTCGTAATATTGACACTAAGCTTAAACAACCTGGAAATTATGAGTTTGAGATTCAGGTCTTTAAGAAGAATATGCAAGCGTATGCGGCAACTCAGAAGACCGATACTATTAAAATTATTTCGGCAGGTACTGCAAAGATAACAGAGTTTTACACTCCAAAAAATAATTATGTAGAATCATCATCTGACTCGGTCAAAAACTCGAATCAAATTGTTTTGAATTTAGGAGTTTCGACACCAAGCCAAATTGGTCAACTAAGATTAGTTTCCTACACTTTAAAGGGAAGTATTTGGGTTTCTGGCCCTTCTCAAAATTTCACGTTTCAGAATGGAAAACTTCCGAAAGAGTTGACATCTTACTGTCGATTTGGTGAGACACTTGTCTGTCAAAGTATCCCTACCAATATTAGCAAATCTGGATTTTATACTTTTAGGATGTTTATCGTTCAAAAGCAAGGACAAGAAGATTCTTCTTTAACAAAAACAACTGAAGCGATAGAAATAAAGCCTGATCCTTCTATAAAGATTCCCCTCAAATCAACTCCAAAAGTTGTTCCTGCTTTTCCAGGTCTTTCAACGCCTCAAAATTCTCCTGCTTCTGGCCCTCCTGGTCGCACTCCGTCAGCTATATCTCCCTCAAATCCTTCTGGATCTTCTCAAGCGATTAATCCTCCAATAAATTCTGGAATCGGTAAGCCTCAAGGTTCAGTCAGAACGTCAGTACCCAACTCAGGTGTTTCACAAAACAGGCAAAAACTGATTCAAGATGCTAATGCACTTGTCCGTGGCCTTACCATTGCAAAACGTCAGGGATGGATTGCTCAAAATGGCCGAGATTGGGACAATATGCAGAGCGTTGTATCTTTACTTCGTCAGGGAAATAGTCGAGAAACTGCTGCTAAGCTTGCTAATATGCAGCTTTCAGCCGTGAATCAGTTAATTGATTTAGGACAACAGACACCAGCTTCTCCATCTCCTCAAGCGCCTCAGGCGGGTGTTGATCAGCCATCTTTTCCACAAACGTCTGGAAATCCTGAACCTTTGTGGGGACCTAACCAATCACCTGTTAATAATGCACGACAACAACCTGGATCTAATTATGAACCTTTATGGTAGCTCAAGAGATTGAAACTAGGATTAACTATGGTCTAGGATTTGTTTGAATTATGTGGCAAAGAAAATAGAGGAACTAAACCTGTCGCGTTTAGTAAACTTTGACCTTCTTGCGTTTTCCAAAGATCAGCAAATCTTTTCCCAGGACTAGCTTCATTGCCATTTGTCGAATAAAGCACAGCTATTTGATATTGCAACGGATAAGAATTCGTTGAGTTAAAAGCATCTGAATTAAGCCAGTAGCTACCTTTATCATCACAAAGATCAGATTTAGGATTAACGGGTTTTCCATTGTCTTGAACCAGAGCTTGAACGGCTACATCCTTTTTTAAACCAACGGCAAGCGGATAAACAGAGCATTGACCGTAAACTTTACTAAATGCATCGAAACCAATACTCCCAACATCATCATTTTCAAAATCTTGCAAAACATTTCTGAGCCCTTTCGTGGCATCTTCCTGCCGAATTGTTTGATTTTTTAACTTTCTGAATAAATTTAACTCTTCTGGATATCCAGTAAAAATACGTTCTTCAAAAAGCTGAATAAGTCGTTGATCGGTTGGCATATAGAGTTTGACAGGAAGATTTGGTCCTCCAATTTCTTTCCAATTTTTTACCTCTCCTGTGTAAAGCTGTCTTAGCTGTTGAATCGTGATTTCTCCCTTCAGAGATTTCGCAATATTTTTGTCTCGATGAATGTCACTGAATGCTACGAAAACCGCTACGCCATCATAGGCTATTGTTTCAACCTTGAACGATGTCTGGATTTCACCTAAAGTACTCTTACTTTCGGGTAATGCTGTAACTAAAAAGTCAAGATTTTGATTCTTTAATTTTTCTAGAGCTGTTTCTAACGATTTTTCTGTTCTATAGGTAAGCTGAAGTTTTGGAATTTTTTCTTTTAATTCTTCCTCAAGAGTTTTGTTTAGTGAAACTAGGCTTCGATGCTTTAGAACATAGTTCCAAATATCATTATCTAAGCTTGCATAAACAAATTTTTCTACTGGAAATTCAACGCTTTGAATACAACATGTAATGGACTTCAGTTTTTTGTCTAGTATTATTTTTTCCTGAGAGGCTCTCCATGCAGAGAAGCTAAACCAGGCGGCACTTCCAATCAGTCCTAACACTAGGACTCCTCCAGCAGCCCATAAAATCTTTCTTTTAAGATTTGAGGACTTTTTTGTCTTACTGTCTTCAAGATCACCAGATGGTAAAGAAATTTTCTCTAATGGCAGAGGTGGCAGTGCTTGGCGTGCCATCTCTGCACTTTCAAACGACCCATTGACACCAATAAGTCTCAAAATGAATTCTTTAAGAGATGAATCAATAGAAGGCCACAGTTGTTTATCTCGAGGATCTATGGGATGTAGGGCTTCAATATTTGAATCTCTGCCAACCAGTAGAAAAAAACTTAAGCGTCCCAGATCAGACAAGTCGATTTGAGGTTTAAATTCTAGAGCTGAAAGCTCAATTTTTTTTGAAATAGTTTCAATGAATAAATTTTCCCAAATCCCTAAGTCTGTAGCATATACAAAAAATTGGTGGTCGTTAACTTTGTCTTGATTTTCACATTTAACAAACAATATGCTATCTAAGTTAATATTTCCATGCATTAAACCACGTTGAACTTGAGCATTACCTAGTCGAAATTTGTGGGAATGTAAAAATTCAAGTGTCTGGAGTAATTGCTTGATAATCTCATGAACTTGCCTTTCTGGAATGGGACCCTGCTCCGCTATATAGTCTCTAAGGGTTTTATTAAAGTTGAGAGGCCCTTTTGTGATGAGATAGCATCGATTTTCATGATCATCCGAGATCGCCTCTAAAGAGCCAATGAGACGAAAGTCATGAACTTTGCCATCAGACAAATTAACGCCTGCCAATTGTTCAAATGCTTGTTTTCGTTTTTGTATTTCTGTACTATTGAATATATTTCCAGGCAAAAAATATTCTCTGATAATGACAGATCTATTTTCCGTAATTTGAGTGCCTTTATAAAGACGCCCTATGCCACGCTCACCTAAAAAATCACTAACTCGGTATCTTCCTCTTCTTCCCAAAATCTCACGACGATTTGTAAGAATAGGAAAATTTTCTGCTTCATCTAATAATTGAATTGGAAGTTCTTCTTCTTCTGAATAATTTTCTTTTATACTTATTTTTTTTTGTTGAGATTGTTCTTTATTTTCAGGAGAATTTTCGGAATCTTTTTGGAGGAAATTACCTAGAAAATTTTGTCTAATATTGTTGAGTCCAAAACCTTTGTATCCTAAGATTTTATCTTTGCGATATTCTTGTCTATTTGGATCGTTAGGATTTTTAAGCGTTGTAGGAACATTTATGTCGTCGGCTTTTCTTAGAAAAATGCGTAGTAATCTATAGCCATAAAACTGTTGCCCACTGGATGTGAAAGGATTGAAAACACCTCGCAATCCATAATTCATCATTGCTATTGCGCCAACTGTCTTTCCTCTAATTGTATAAATAATGTTTGATAGTTTCAATTTTTATTCCTCAGGTTTTTATTGAAGTTAAATTTTTTTTATGAATTTTATGTATTTTATATGAGATTATACTAATTCAATATTGAAGTAAAATATATGCTAACAGGACACCTAGCTGAAACACTGACTGAGCGATCGCCGTCGATTGGCAAAGTGCAAAATATTAATACCAAACTCTTGAGCTGTGCGGATATCTGAACGAAACAGTGCCGAGACCTCATTCGCTCCCCAGGCCGAAGATAAATCCCCGATAATCACCACCATTCCACCACCATATAGAAGTTGAATTTCCTGACCATAAAACACAGGGAGCGCAGAAAAGAAAAATGGCCTCGTTCTGAGCGGATGGTCAAAGGGCAGTTGATCGGACTTTTGTAGAGAAATATGTAAACTCCGAGCAAGGCTTTCAATCGCATCAAAGGCATCCGAATCTTCAGATGCAACCTCAAGCAAGAAAACACCTCCAGACTCCACATAGTCTCTTAAAACATTGACCTCATAAGGCTCTAGCGTATGTACCGATGCCCCAGAGGCAAATAGTAAATTACAGGTGTTAATGTAATCTTTTTGAGCATCGCTCAGCATAATTTTCTGAACGACTTCACTGCGAAGGGCAGGATATAAAGCATCTAGGGAATCTAGTAAAAAAGATAAATTTAATAAGTTTTGATTTTCAGCGTTCTGGCCCTCTTCGTTACCAGTCCCTTCATTGAAAGGTTTCAGTAGAGCAACCTTTACAACCGCCTGAGGCCGAGCTTGCGCCTGTAGCCGAAACCGTAAATCAATCTGATTAAGGCCAGGGCTAAGTACATCTTCAGGTCGCATTAGTTCAACCTCTCCTGGCTTGATCTGAATACGACAAACCTCTAGCTCAACGCCATTTGGGGCTTGGGTCGTCTCATCAACCCGAAACGTTTCTTGAATAATTTCAGGCTGATCCTTACGCGCTAAACTCTTAGGGTCAACATGACTAACGGTCAAATAAACATCCAGTGGCTCTCTAGCAGGCGTTTCTCCAGCCGAAATTCGAAAAACAACCGGATGCGGAACGACAATAAGGTTCCCTGCCAGATCAATGGCAAGGCCGGGTTGAATTTCGAGCCAACGGCGATCGCGATACTTCGCAGGCACTCCTTCAGGAGCAGCAGCTAAACGGATGCCCAAGCCAGTGACAATGCCAGGCTGGTTCAGTGCCTGATACACCATACTTTGGCGCTGTTGATGGTAATCATGCGCCCGCTGCCAACGCTCAGCGTTAATCATTAGGCCATCTTTAACATGTAGTTGCTCAAGTGGCTGTACAGGGGGGGGCGGAAAAGATTGGGACATAAGAATGCTCTACGCCAAATTTTATTGTATATATGTATAACTTGGAAATGTCTTTATTTAAATCCGATCTGGAATTTCAACTATAAAAGAAAGGGGTCAATATTCATCACCAAACATCATCTAAGAAACAAAGCCAAAAAATTGATTTAGTGCGAAACTGTCATAATTGAATATCTCAAGTGCTAGTATTGATGCCATTGCTTCAAGATACAAGGTCTTAGGGTATCGGCAGAGTAACCCAATCTTAGTACATCAAGCTTTGATGTTTGTTCATCATGGTATTGAAAAAAGGGGTTCCTCAGCAATATCAGAACTTACCGATGAATTTATAATGCATGAGTAATCATTTAGCGATCGCCACAGTAACAGCCACCCTCGGTCGAGTCGTTCAGGCTGGAATCCAGTCTATTTCAGGTGCAGCACCTACTATAACAACACTTCAGCCAATCCCAGGGAGTGGCACACCCGACGTCGGCATTAATATTTTTCTCTATCAAGTCACTCCAAATTCAGCCGTTAATAATTCTGACCTCAACCTACGTCGCCCGAAAGGCGACCTGATTCGACGCGCTCAAATGGGATTAGATCTCCATTATCTGTTGACCTTCTATGGCGACGAAAAGCTTCTAGAGGCACAGATTTTGATGGGTAGCGCCGTCAAAACTCTAGTTGACAATCCATTTCTGACCAGCTCAATGTTCCGCAAAACCTTAGCTGACCCTAATTTTAGCTATCTTGCAGAGTCAACCTTGCCAGAGCAAACCGAGCGCGTTCGGCTCACGCCGCTGAGTCTAAAGCCAGATGATATGGCGCGAATTTGGAACACCATGCCCCAGGCCAATGCAATGCTCTCTATCGCCTATGAGGCCACTTTTGTGCTGATTGAAGGCGATGATATGGGTGACGCTCCTATGCCAATTCGCGATCGCAGAACCTACGTAGGACAAGGACAGCCCATCGTAGAACGCGTGACCCACATGGGGAGATCTCAGCGTACACCCGTAACAATGGGCAGCATCTTATCCATCATCGGCAAAAATTTCAAAGGCCAAGATACAAGGATCAAAATTGGAGGCACCACCATTAGACCCCCAAACATCAGCGACACACAAATCAATCTAAATTTATCAGCCTTCAATGCCGCTGGCCTAAAAGCAGGCGTTCAAAGCCTCCAAATTATCCATTTCCCCCCAGAAAATCGTCAGATTGAAACCCATCGCCGTCAAGAACCAGACTTTTCCATAGAATCCAATGCCATTGCATTTGTTCTTTGTCCTAAAATTGTTGGCGAAGCTCAACTGAGCGGATGGGAACAATCCGAACCTTTACCAGGAGAACAGCGTCTACAAGCAAGCGACATAGACCCGCGCCAAGGCGACATTACCATTGAGCTAGATATTCAAGTAGAACCCTCACAGCGCGTACTGTTAATCATGAATAGAGTAATTGTTACTGGAGAGCCAGCCAATCTAGTATCAAGTATTTTTCAGGCCAAAGTACACGACATCCCAACCCAGACCGTGACATTTCCTTGCACAAACCTTCAACCAGGAGAATATCTATTTCGAGTTCAAGTAGACGGTGCCGAAAGCGAATTTTCAATTGATACAAACCTACAAAGTTCAACCTTTGATCAATATATCGGTCCCAAAATTTTCATATCCTAGAACAATTCAACACTGCTTAGAATGTATCAAAGCTCACCCGATCTCGCGCTAGCCATTCAAATTACACCAACCGAAATGGCTTTCAGTCAATCGGCTGAGTTGGCGTTAATGGACAGCGAAGAGCGCATCGGTAGCGAGTCTAGGCTTCTACTGCGCCCAGGAGAACTCAACCAAGTTTTTATTCAGCTTGCCAACCGCAGCACCAATACCCTGACTGTTCGCCTAGAAATTCAAGTCGAGGGCTACTTTTCACCAAACTGGTTTAGAATTCAACCCGAAGAACAACACCTTGAACCAGGTGCACAATCAGATGCATCCATTGATTTTCAACTCCCCGAAAATTTCTTAGAAGAACCAATTTGGTTAGACAAAAATCCATCTTCCGAGCTTGAATATCAAGCCTCTTTATATGCCTGGTCTGTAACTGAGCAATCCACTCAGCTTTTGGAATCACGCCCCTTTCCCTTTGCAGTACGTCCTCACAGTCTATACCTCAACTTTTTACCGGAGCTTTACCGCGAAGTTGATTTCATCGGACGATTGCTGTCTATTTTTGAAAAAACGTTTGAACCATCAGTACAAACCCTTGAAAGTCTCTGGGCTTACTTAGATCCATTAACCGCACCCGAAAGTCTACTACCCTTTCTTGCAGAGTGGGTCGCTTGGCCGATGGATGAACGCTGGAACTTATCTCAGCAACGTCATCTCATTCAAAATGCTGTCGATATTTATCGCTGGAGGGGCACACGTAAAGGTCTTAGGCTATATCTTCATCTTTATACCGGCTTACCCTTAGATGAACATTTACCTGAAACCAAAAAGCATATCAGCATCGAAGAAATGCATACCGAAGGCTTCGTGCTAGGCCCTATTTATATGGGGCAAGATACAATGTTAGGGGGGGGCCGCCCTTTTCACTTTGTCGTTCATCTTCGTCCAGAACATCCCAATCGAGTTGATGTTGCATTGATTAGAAGTATCATTGAACGCGAAAAGCCAGCATTTTGTACTTACGAGCTTCATATTGAGGAGCAAAGCCCACTTTATATTACAGAGCCAACCATTTTAGAATTTTAGGAGAAAGTTATGCATAAAAACCAATTAGTTTATATCATAAAAAATATTTAATTATCAAAAATACTATAATGAATAATCCTTGATTTATACAATTAAGAAAAAATATAAATAATGAAGCGTAAAATTAAGGTAACTTCTATGAATATTTATGCCGTATTCTTCCCAGGGAATTGATTGGTTAGTTTTTGGATAATTCAAGCATCTTTTTAAATCAAAAAAACAATGAATTCATCAATATTATCTCAAGGATTTGCAGTAGCAACCCTAATCGCATTAGATGCCGGAAAAAAAGATATTATTTTCCAATTTGCTCCACCGGAAACAGAAAGAGAACATAGTGTAGGTACCCAAGAAAATTCTGGATCTAATGACCCACAATCAGGTCGGCCTAAAGTTAGTTTTAAAAGTAAAGAAGCTTCTGTACTCTCGTTTAGCACTATTTTCGACACCTTCGAAGAAGACTCTGTATCTGTATATGATAAATACCTTAAAGATATCGAAGATGCTACTACATTCATTCCATCCATGAAACGTCCTGGAGTGTATCGATATGCTTATAAAGACACTATACTTTCACGTTGTTTTGTAACAAAATTTTCTTACAAGTTCACCATGTTCCATCAGGATGGAACACCAGCTAGAGCTGTTGTCAACCTTTCCTTAAAGGAGGCAGATGAGCCAACTGCAGCAAATAAAGCAGGTGCAGGTGCTCCCAATCCAGGAACAGCCGCACGAACAAATCCACAACAGGGTTCTTCAAGTACATCTCTCATTTCTTCTATCCTTTATGATATTGGTGATTTTTTTGCATAATTTGCACATTGTGGCTTTACTTGAATAGTTTTGCATTAGGTTGACATAATATGGTTGCATCTCCTCCGTCTAGCTCTCAACAATCCCCCAAAGCTTCCTCAGATAAAGATTTGAAAGGTCAATACCACAAATACAGATTACGGATAGATCATAATGGCAGTAAAGTGTCACCTGAATTTCTTGCACAAGTTAGAGAAGTTCGGGTTGAAGAAAGCCTTTATCAAACAAGCCGTTTTACAATTATTCTAGATAATCCCTATGGGCCAGGCTGGGGTAACGCAACGGCTGGAGAATATACAGATCAGTTTAAGCCAGGGGAGGACTGGTCAATTTATTTTACTGGAAGCATGGCTCAACCAGCGCCTTTTCAAAATCCTTATGCGGGTCGAGTTATTCATGGAAAAGCAACCCGAATTGAATCAGATTTCAATACAAAGACTCAGGGGGGCATCAAAATTATTGGCTACGACGGACTTTATGCTTTTCATGAGGGGATTCATAATAGAACATTCACAAGAATGAAACATAGTGCGATTGTTGAGAAACTTGCAAAAGATGTTGGCATTACTAGGTATGTAATTGATGATACAGGTTTCGAAGATGAGTATGTTTTTCAGGTTGATGAAACCAATATGCAGTTTATTACAAAACTAGCGGCCCTTAATGGATACGAATTTTTTATTCAGTGTAGCGATCAGCCACAAAAAGATGGACAAGAAATTCTCTATTTTCGTAACCCCAAAAATGTAACGAAAAATATATCTCTGACCTGGGGACAAAATATCCGAAGAATTCAGCCTAGATACATTAAATTACCCGTTGACTTTATTCATGTTCCTTATTGGAAATATGAAGACAAAGATATTTATAAAATAAAAAAATCTAGGAAAACAGGAAAAACACTTACGGAAACAGGATGGAAAGCGGATGCCCCTTCTATTAATGGGACTGGAACACTTAAAGTTCCTGGATCTTGGCATACATCTAGCCCAGAAAAAGCCGATCGAGTTGCTCAGTCACTTTGCAATGAGTTTCAAGGACAATTTATGTGTGCAGAGGTTGAGGCTGAAGGAAATGCAACCATAAGGCCTGGACGAGTAGTACACCTACCAGAGGATCAAAAAGGCCCGATCGGCAAGTTTTCTGGAAATTACTACGTTACGGAAACTTGTCATCATTATAAAGAAGGTGTTTTAACGACCTACTTTACAATTGCAGATTCAGGTGGTTATAGTCTACTGGCTCATAATTTATCTACTGAACATCGTCTTAAACCCGGTCAAACGAATTTAGTTGGGCTTGTGACAGATAACGTCGATCCTAAAAATATGGGTCGTGTAAAAGTGAAGTTTCCAACTTTAGAAGATCAAAATAGCTACTGGGCCAGAATGGTTATGCCTGGGGCAGGCGCTGATCGAGGGTTCGACTGTTTGCCAGAGATTAATGATGAAGTGATGGTTGCCTTTGAGCATGGAGACATTCATCGCCCCTACATCATTGGAGGGGTTTGGAACGGAAAAGATAAGCCCCCAGAGCCTGTCAGTAAAAGCGTTGGCGGGGGAAAAGTTCGTCTGCGCACCTTCAAAACGCGTGTCGGTCATCAGATGCAGTTTGTTGACGATAATGTAGCGGGGCGCAACAAAGGAATTTATATCGAAACGGCGGGCGGGCTAAAAATTGAAATGGATGATACAAAAAGATCGATTTTGATTGAGGTTCCAGGGGGCGGGCATATTAAGCTAGATAGTCTTGGAGTTAGCATCAATGGGTAGCTTGAAGCCAGTGGCTCGCATAGGCGATACCGGAAGCCATGGTGGAGCAATTGTGACGGGTTCACCCAACGTGACCGTTAACGGCATCCCCATTGCAAGGGTCGGTGATACCTATCTCTGTTCAATCCATGGCCCTAATCCAATTGTGCAGGGCAGCCTTAAAACAACGGCCAACAATTTACAAATTGCTCGGATTGGCGATCCGACTGCTTGCGGAGCCACCATTATGAGTGGGTCGCTCAATACTTTTGATGGAGGGTAGGGAATCTTAAAAGTCGTCTATTTTCTGGGGCGCTAGATTTCTTCACATTAAGGTAATGTTGTGGCCTAGGCCAGGAAAAGACTCGTCTTCCCAAGAGGAGATTAAACCTGTGGAACCTGGATCAATGCTTGCCTCCTGTGCAGGAAATCTAACCCACTGTGTGCCTTGTAAGCGAAGTTCAAAAAGTCGGACGATTCCTAAATAACGAATGCCCATCACTTTTTGACAGACCGCTATTACATCAGAGGAATGTAGTGCCTGACCTAAAGGCCATCCCTTCCCGTCAATGCCTCCGGTCAAGGGATTTAAGAATCGATACAGCGCCTGACGCACTTGGGCAAGAACCTCTACCTGCGCATTCACATGGTTATATTGCGGTTCTAACGAAATTTCTGTTTGAATACTGACGCGAATATATTCTGGCTCTTGGAGCAGAATTTGAACCCCTAAGAGTTTACGCTCATCTAAAAAGGTTGAAATCTGTTGTCTCAATGGAGGATCTAAAACCAATTGAGTTTCAGGATTCAACCCTTTAGAAATCATAGACATGGGGTCAACTTGGGGAATTAAAAGAAGACGGATTTTTCCTACTTCCTTGCTGTCATGGGATGAGATGCAATACGCTCTGGCAATTTTGCCTTTACCCGCTTCTATGGCTAAGACTTCAAAATCTTCTGGTGTAACAGCGCGATCGCGGGTTCGTAAAATTTGGGGCACCCGAAGTGCAGCTTCACTGAGAGATTCTGCATCTGTTCCGCCTTGCGCTGAGTGATGGTTCACCACGGTTTGAACATAGGGAATCGAAGCCCTGAGAATGGTCACGTTACCGGACTGAACATTTCCCTGAGCGCCGCCCCCTGAGCGGTATTCAACCATCCGAATCTCTGCCCCACGGGGAGGAACTTTACCGTACTGGCGTTCCAGCAAATCTCGTGGATTCAACTCTCCACTCATAGACACCCAACTCGCAGCATCTTCTCGAGAGCCTTCTCCTCGACTACGTGTGGAGAATTGATCTCGCGATCTCCACTGTGTCTGTTGTTTAAGCTGAGTAGACTCCCGAATGAGTGGGCCAAATTGTACAATACCGCTCAAAGAGTCAATGACATAGTGAAGATCTTCAGATCTAGAGTTGCTAAAGTCTTTGACCTCTCGCCACTTTTGAGGAAGTGAACCTGGTGGGGTAACTTCAATATATTCTTCTGACTGACGCTCTAAGATGGGGCGTTCTCTCAATTGAAATGCTTGTCCAGGCTTGCCAGTGCTGTTGCCCAGAACTTCATCTCTCACAATAAAACAGTGGCTTGCGCTAACCGTGCCGCCAAGAGAGCGTACTGAAAGTCCTGTAATCCGTGGAGAATAAAGATAGCCGGGTTGCCAATCCCCTGGTTCAACATAAACACAACGCAGCCATCGTCCTTCATAGGCCAAAAACTGAGCCGAGGGCCAGGTGACGGGACTGTGCAGTGTGATATCTGCCCCTTCCGACAGGTCATAGCCTTTACGAGTTAGATCGCTAAAGCTAAATCCTCGTGTGCCATCATCAGATTCTTGGTTCAAAACCGATTCCCAGTACGATCCATTCCAAGCTTCCCATCGACGCGGAGGCATGGAAGGGTTAATACCTGTGGTGGTGGCGGCTTCCCCCTTAAAGTTAATGGATAGAACATTCCCGTCTAGGGGTTCAGCGCTATCAAATACGAGATAGAAGCAATTTCCAGGGGTGGGGCGATCGCCAAATACAGTCGTTTGCTCGCGAGAACGCCATACTCCTTCTTCTAGCGACCAGGATCGATTAAACAAGTCTTCTAGAACAGTCGGGGTGGTTTCTGCGCTAGCCGCTTTCAATAAATGCAGCATTTGAGGGTTGCCAATGACCAAGGGATGATCTGTTGTAAAAACAACTGCCTCTTGACCTGTAGCGCGCTCTGTGGCAACTTCTGTGCCTGCCTCGATGATGTAGGGAGAAGGCAGTGAGGCAGTGAGGTAAAAGGTTAAATCGACCCGTGCAGGGGCAGGGGGATTGAGGCGAATCCCTAGTAATTCAAGAAAGGCAACGTAATTTCGTCGTGGAACCTGGTTAAACCGCAGCAGCATCTGGTCGGTCAACCACGCAAACAATTCAATGAGCGTGATGCCTGGGTCGCTTGGGTTATAGTTTGTCCACTCTGGGCAATAGCGAGGGATGCGCAGAATGCACTCTTCGACTAAATCTTTGTAGGCGCGATCGTCGAGATTGGACTTGGGCAGGTTAGGAAGAAAATCAAATTCCACAACTACACCTTTGTTCCTGACAAATAAAAGGGATAAATCAGACTTTTAGAATCATAGGTATCTTTAACCTTGTAGCCTACGACGATATCAATTTTTCCGCGAACAGGATCAGGGTCAGTAATAATTTCTTCAATATCAATGCGAGGCTCCCATTGCTCCAGAGCTTCTTGTACATACATACGAATTTTCATCATTGTCTGATTATTTAGAGAAGCAAAAGCCAGCTCCGATAGGCGACAGCCGAAATCAGGGCGATACACTCGTTCGCCTGGTTCAGTCCGCAATATGATCCGAATGGATTCTTCTATATTGGGTTCTGCTGAGCTGAGCTGAATACTTCCCTGGGGTCCTATCCGCAGGGGAAAGGCAAAGCCTGTGCCAAGATGCTCTCGGTCTCTACTTCTTCCTGAATACATCTCAAGAACCTCTAAATGCTGATGGTGTCTCAGGCTTAATGTTTTAGTTTACTACTGATTCAGATAGGGATAAAGCTGACGTCAATATGAGCTTACCTTTACATAATTTTATATTTTTAGCCTCCTCAATTTATTGCGCTGTTTTAAAGTAAAGGTGGAGCATTTCTTGGGGTAAAAGAAAATTGCTTTATACAGCCGCTGAAGTATCTGAGTATCTTGGGATCTCTCGCACCACGTTACGGCGTTGGCTCAGTCAGGGGCGTTTGACGGCGAGTAAGGATGCGGTGACAGGTCAATTTTCTTTTGATCAGGCGGCACTTGATAAACTGCGCAAGGTTGCACCAGTGCAAAGGGATGAACCTAATGTATTAGAGCAATTGGCACTGCTGTCTGATGCGGTGCGAGAGATTCAAGCAAAACAGGATGAACTCCTCCGTCTCCTTCGCACTGGTTCACATTTGAGTTCTGAGAATCTGGCAATGCGTTCTCCAAAGTCAGCGGGGAATGGGATTTCAGTTGTCAAAGATAAAAATACGTTATCTTCTCATGAGTATACGCAAAATCTTTTTCAGCGTTATGAGGCGGGTGATTCGGCAGGAGCATTAAGGGAGGTTTTGGGACATCTGCTAGACCGTCAGGCGATCGCCGCTGAACTCGATAAGGCTTGGAAGATGGGCGATAACTCTAAACAAGATTGGCTTAAGTCTCTGCTCCATAACCTCACGTTAGAAGCAACTGGCTCTTGAATACAGGATGCGATCGCATCCACGCTGCTCACGACTTTAACTTAGCAATTTCTAAAATCCAGCTTCTTCGATCATTGTGTTCCAAATCCAGAATGTCTTCGAGTGACCAATGAAAATGGTACGCAAGGCAGGCTACCTCCTCATAAAGCTGATCTGAGGGGTAGCCTACAATTCCCCCGATAAAGCCATTCCCGCCTTAAAACTATGGCTGCACCGTGGACACTGTGTCGCCACGGTGAACTCATTCTGCTGGTTAACTTGGTTATAAAATTCCCTCAAGTAAGCCAAATCTAATACAAATAGATTTTCCAGCAGATCGGGCGTAATCGCAGATAAAGTACCTAACTGCGTAATCACTTGAGACAAGCGAACAAGCACTCCATAAGCTTGACCTGCTTGAACATGTTGATTTTTTTGCAAAGCAACTTCATCCTTTGCTGTTGCCAAGCGCATTACTCCTTGGGCATGAACATTTCCCTGATCATCGACCAACCCTTTAGGCAAGGTAAATTCAAATTCAGTTGTCGGCATAGGCCACCTACTCACTTAAGAATCTTGTAAAGACTGAGGACTGGCCTGTACGCTCATTTGAGCAGGCTCTAATTCATTAATCTGACGATACAGCTTATGAAGATAATTCAAATCAGCCGCAAACAAGCCTTCAACAATCACCGGCGTTATTTCCTCTAACGCCCCTAAGTGGGTAATCACTTTGGACAAAATAATGACCGTTGCATAAGCAGGATTAGACTTAACCCTAGGATCCTTCATCGGGGAAATCTCATCCATGGCTTTAGCCAAACGCATCAAACCCTTGCGGTGAAGGGTACCATCTTCATCCAGATAGCCCTTAGGCAAGGTAAATTCAAACTCTGTTTGTAGCATCAACCTCTATTTCACACGCTTTAATTCTTCGATCGCAACTTCCATCTCTTCAATTTCAATATCGCTGCCGCCAACATTTAAGTCACCAATGACATAACTCGTCGGCCATGCACCCCGAAACTCAAACCGAGCCTGCATATCCCCAGCTTGATCGTAAATACTCAACGAGCCATCACGTCGCTGTTTCGCCCAGTTTCCTTGCTTAACCGCTTCAAACCAATTCCATATGGTCATCGAAGAGGTGATACCTCGTTTCAAAACAAGGTTTGTAAACTTTTCATTGCCTGGGATTTTTGTGCGCATCACTTTTCCACGAGCAGCTTTCCCCCACTGCACAGGCGTAACTTCACAGGCATCAATCACATCTTGCGTCGGCTTAAATCCCTTGCATTCAGAGAAAATAGCATCTACAGAGTCATCACTACCATCAAGACTTAGCTCTAGATAAAATCTAGAATTTGTGAGTAATTCGCGATCCACCCAGCTTTAACCCCTTTGAGAACAGCTATTGCCAGAAATAAATCTTGCCAGAGTTGCAACAAGTTACAACTCTGGCAAAATCCATAGACGATGAAGCCTAGAGACTATTGAACGCGCTCAACCCCTTCATGGATTAAAACGATGGTCTCCAAAAGAAGCTGACTATCGTCAACCTTGAGAGACGCCAGTTCATACTTCGTTGGGATTGTATCCTTCATTTCCCAACGAGCCTGCATGTCGCCTGCTTGGTCGTAGCAAGTGATCGAAGATGCTTTACGATTTTGTGCCCAGCTAGAACCAGCACCTGCATTGTTAACACAGTCACGATAGTAGGTAAAGAGCTGCTTTTCATTGGTGGCATAAAGCTTGAGCGTTACCTTCCCAAACTTTTCACGACCCGCAGGTGTCGCTTGGCGAATCCCAACGCCGCCCTTGCCAGAACCCACCGTTTCACTACCTTTGACTTCAACTTCGGAGTTTAAACCTTCAATGGAGTAAATCTCCAGCATATCTAGACCGTCTGCTTCCCAGTAATATCTAGTATTTGTTAATAACTCAGCCATGATTTAACTCCTCTATGTTTTTTTAAGTGAGTGGGGAACAGACAGACAAACATTAGCTTAGTTCAGTTGAACTATCACTAATGACAATAACCAATACTAAAGACGCTACATTTGATCGCTTTCGCTACCAACCGACTGACTCAGGCGAATGATGACAAATTCAGCGGGTCGGACAGGAGAAACACCAACCTCAATATAAAGACGCCCCAACATAACTGTTTCAGGCGTATTTAGAGTGCGATCGCATTTTACATAAAACGCTTCTTTCGGCGTGGTGCCAAACAGAGCACCCTCGCGCCAGAGACGCTCTAGGAAATTGCTAATCGTGCGGGTAACACGCGCCCACAGGTCCTCATCGTTAGGCTCAAACACGGCCCATTGTGTCCCTATTTCAATGCAGCGCTCGATATAGGTAATCAAGCGACGAACACTGATATAGCGCCACTGGACATTATCTGGCTCCACCAATGTACGCGCACCCCAAATTCGGATTCCACGATTGGGAAACTTGCGAATACAGTTGATGCCGAGGGGATTCAGCAACTCTTGTTCCCGTAGATTGACATCATAGGCGAGACTCAGAACCCCCCGAGGCACTTCATTCGCCGGCGCTTTATGAATGCCTCGAGCCTCATCGGTGCGGCACCAAACACCCATCATGTGACCGCAAGGTGGAACGGCAATGGGCCTTCCATTCTTACGCGGATTAGCAACCTTAATCCAAGGATAATAAAGCGCCGCAAACTGCGATCTCCGACCAAAATCAGCCAGCCACTTGGCAATATGCTGAGGCTTCTGCTGATCAGGCGGTGTGTCAATGACAGCCATTCTGTGAGCACCGGCTCCAAAGCCGCCCTCACAAAGACTAATCATCATGTCCATGACGCTGTGCATCTGCTCTCCGTCCAGCAGACCAGCCTGATAAGCCCGCATCAAGTCAGGACAAGCAACCATCGAGACTTCATCAACCTCGAACAGCCCTTGAATCCCACTACGATCATCGCGCTTCCCTTCCAGTTCCCGGCCAAACACCTCAACCTCAGGGGCGATCGCAGGTGGCGTAATTTCATATGTGCCATCTGCTGGTCGTTTAGCTAAGGGCTGACCGGTTCCAAGAATATCTTCAACATCAAGCACAGGAGAGTCTTTCAACGCAGTCAGAATGTAATCACCAGCTTCAGGCTGGACGTTCACATTCATTGAGAGGTGAGGATAATCTTTGAGAATCTCCTCGCCCCGTTTAACCCGAACAGTGAAAAACTCACCTGTATCTGTTGAAGTGTCCTGTCCATCTGAGTCAGGCGATGATTTGGGTCCACAAGGAATAACCTGAACCTGAAATCTGTCATCAACGCGCTCTTCAAGACCACCGTCAAGTCGTGCCAATTGGCCAGCATTTTCACCACTACCCAGTGCTTTAGGACTGGAAGCAGCAGATACAACGGAAGGTTTCAGCGTAAAGCGAAGTGAATCCCGTTTTCCAATAGTCTGTACAACCGTCTTGGCTACATTATCCTGATTAGCGTTAAGACCAGGTATCTGAGTACCAATACTCGTAATCCAGCAACGTCCCCCCCCATTCAGAAACCATCCAAATACCGCAAATGGTAAATAGGCATCAAAATCCGTAAAACCGTCAGAACCTTGCTTAGCAAAATATTCTAAAAACTGGGTCCAACTTGTGACCAGCATTGGCTTTAATAATTCGGCCCCCCCCCTCACATCCTCCGTGAAGCCGACAAAGCCAGCTATGCTCATGGTGACGCCCTCGATCGGACGACTCCCACGGTCAACCTCTTCAACGTATACGCCCGGGGCAAAATAGTCCAATGCCATAAAGAGTAAGCTCCTTTGCTATAGCAGTCTATATACTATGACTATATTTTAGATATTGACACTAGAAGAACAATAAATGGCTTCGTTTAAGGCTCAGCTAACATTAATGACATATCTAGTCCCTTAGAGTATCCTAAAAGTTACCTAAAATAAAGCATTGGCTGTCAAAATATTTTGATAGTCTATCCTAGAAGTTCTCAAAAGATTAGCTATACTCATTCACACCCATAGGTTCATCAAAAAAAATAATTATGACACTTGAAATTTGGAGATTTTTTTAGACACAGAGATGATCCCGAAAAAGAAGAACCTACTTAAATATCTTATCCATACATACTTTTATCGTTATGGAAGTTCCTAAAAGTCCCATCTTGTCTATGTCTATATGAGGCGTGAGGTGATTTAAACTTTTATGTCCCTTGAAAAAACTATGACAGATTAAACGTCTTTTAAATCTATGACAAACGAACTCAACTATGTTACCAGCAATCGTTTTTATGTCGAAATGGAAAGCAGTATTCGTGCTTCATTTAGCGAATGTGCTGGACTAGAGGTTAAGATTAAGACCGAAAAAATTCCTGTAGGAGGGGTTAACAGTCAACAGCGAGTCTTACTTGGACATGCCGAGTACTCAGATGTGACACTAAAGCGCGGCGTTACAGACGATCAGGCTTTTTGGGATTGGGTGACTCAAATTTGGACTCCTAGCGCTAAGACCAAGCGAAGAAACATCAATATCCTAGTTTTTAATCAGGCAGGAGAGACTATGCAGTCTTGGACATTGCTCTCAGCCGTCCCCGTTGGCTGGAAAGCCCCTGCCCTCAAAGCAGACTCCAATACGCTGGCCCTTGAGGAACTGACCTTAGCCTATGAAGGTCTAAAAGTATCGAAAACAGGTGGTGGAGCTACGAATGTGTCAACGGTGAGAGATCCAAGATTTGGAGCAGGGTTTCAATAATAGCCAAGGATTTTTATGGTCAATTCAGTGGATGGGCATATGAAGGATCAAGATTTTGATCGGGAACAGCCTGAGTTAGAACCTTTAGGGCTGACTGATCCGCTGCTCCCTCCTTTACCTCCCTTAGGGTATGGTTGGCTAGACTTTGCGTTATGGGTTTTATCCAGACAGTCCGAGTCAGAAGAGGCTTTAGATCTTAAGAGATTTAGGGACATCTTTAATTTTTTAGATATTAACGTTTCTGCCAGCGCAAAAAACTTAAATTTAACGAGCCGAACGACGGAGAAGCATCAGCAGAAGGGCTTAGAGTCAAATCCCAAGAAAAGATTTCCTGACTCTACGACCGCTCCACTTTATGCTGGGTTGCCATCGAATGAAACGCTTCCTTCTCATGATGAACCCATACAGGAGAACTCTGACTCACTAGAATTGAACCCTGATTCTAGTGAGTCAGAGTTGAGCTTGGCCGAGCTGGAGCAAACACCTCTTAATCGATACGGTTCTCCTGAGCAAGAGGTTTCGAGTGACCAGGCCCAGAGTGAAGATGTCTTGTTGCCAATCGTTCAACCCAAAGGTACTGCCAACCTTCTATCAAAGCCTTTACAGAAAGAAGGTACATTACTTCCAGAGACTCAACAAAATTTAGATGAGTTCAATACCACTCAAGAAAAGATTGGACACCCTCCATCTTCCACTCCATTAAATCCTGACGCTAAAAATGATTTAGGACAGACTGACCAGGAATTGATTCAAGACTTGAGTCAGCCATCAACTTTATTCAACAACACATCGCTGTTACAGGTGCCGTTCGAAGAGGATGTTGTAGATTTAGCGATTGCGCCATTGGTCTCCAATAGCCATGAGACTGATACAGGAACTGAATCTATTCAAAATCTGACTTCCCATGAACAGCACTTTGATATTAATGAGGATGTTTCTCGGGCGGCAGTTCTTGAACCGTCAAATCAACAGCCTTTAGAAGAAAGTCATGAGTCTGGTCTGGATCCCTCATCTGAGGAAACGATTAAACAAGAGGCGATCGCAGAACAACCCGAACCATCTTTAGAAAAGACTGTTGAAGCCTTGGAGTTAGACTCCCTCAATACCTCTGCTCTTCATGAAACCTCAGAAAAACAAGCCGAACAGCCCATAGGCTTAGCTGAAAATATTAAAGTTGAGTCTGCGACAAAACCAATATCCAATGAGATCTCAAGCGATTTTTCGCTCGCTCCTCAACCCTTAAATACACCTGAAACTATTGACTTACAAAGAAATTTAGGCGAAACCGTTCCTCAAATTCATGAACTCGCTCAGCCCAACGATAACGCCCCAATTCAGAGTCCAAGCTTTGAAGCCGCTGCACCATCCGGCTTAAACATCCGCCAAACAAACTCCTCTCTTACTTCAGAAAATACGTTCCTTCAAGTTGTACCGGTTAGTGAAGAGAAAGATGAGAAGGAGAACTCTCCTCTTTCCTCAAATGAGGATGAAACAGAAAACTTTATCCATCAATTGAGAACCGAGCAACCTAATGCACCGGAAAACCATAGCGACACATCGCTGTTACAGGTACAGCACTTTGATATCAACGAGGATGTTTCTCCGGCGGCAGTTGTTGAACGGTTAAATCAACAACCTTCAGAAGAACGTCATGAGTCTGGTCTGGATCCCTCATCTGAGGAAACGATTAAACAAGAGGCGATCGCAGAACAACTCGAACCATCCTTAGAAGAGACCACTGAAGCTTTGGGGGCAGAGTCCCTCAATGCCTCTGTTCTTCATGAAACCTTAGAAAAACAAGCCGAACAGACCATAGACCTAGGCGAAAATATTCAAGATAGGGCTTTGACAGAAACAACATCTGAGAACTCAAGCGACTTTGCTCCCCCAGCTCAACGCTCGAGTACACCTGAAGCCATCGATTTACAAAGAGATTCAGGCGCAACAGTTCTTCAAGTTTATGAAACCGCTCAACTCAACGAGAACGAATCGCTTCAGATTCCAAGTGCTGAAGCTGTTGAGCCATCTATCTTAGACATTAGCCAAGTAAGCTCCCCGCTTCCTACAGAAAATACTGTTCTTCAAGTTGTCCAGGTTAGTAAAGATCCAGACGGGGAGACGAGCTCTTCTCGTCCCTTAAATGAGCATGAAGCAGAAAACTTCATCCATCCTGAATCGAGAGCCGAGCAAACCACGCCACCTGAAGACAATAGCGATGCTGCTGTCAATGAACGGCTGCACCTCTCTGAACCGACTCACGACGATGAATTATCCGAAAGAACTGTTTTTCAAGCAGCTCTACAGACCCACCCAAACACTGTTTCTGAATCGAGCCTCAGTGGTATTCCTGGCGATCGCCCAGATTCATTGCAAGAAGAATCTAACTTTGATGGAGCCAGAGAAGCAGAACCTCTGCAAATACAATCTCTTAAAAGTCCGGTTATAGAATCGATTGACGATAACTACGTCGCAATACCCCATAGCAGACCGGGATCGTTATTCCCCAGGGAAAAGAACACTCCTGACACTATATCTGAGGCAGAAACACAGGAAATAGCGTTATCCCCACAGCCTTCTTTAGATAATGAAAGTACCCCAGTTGATTTGTCTGCTGAGCTAAATCTTGAGCCAATTATGGATGTCTCCATGCCTATGGAGGAGCGCTCTAATATTTTCATATCCGCTTCTGAAATAGCAGCACAGCAAAAGAATCTACCTGCACAAAACGCTTTGACTGAAGCCTATGAGGCAAATCAACCCATTGAGCAAATGTTACCCGCTCAATCTCAAGATGCTCAAAACGAGAATATCGCAGAAGAACAGCTAGGCTGGTTAGCCCGTGGCGTTGATTGGGTAAAGTCTCGCTTAGGTTCAAAGTCACAGAGCAAAGAACCCTTAATAGTAGACGATAATCAGCCCTTAACTCAGCCCCAGCCTGCTGCTACAGACTCTGATGAAACAGCATTGCTTAATCCGTTTGAGGAGACTTTAGACTCTTCTGATGTTGTGGCATTCGCTGAAAACGACATTGCAGAACCCTTGGTAGATATCAATCTTCCCTTTGAAGCCCCCGCCGCCGTAGCTCCATCAATCGATCAACCTTTTTCTATATCGAATGCGATCGCAACCGAATCTTTCAATGTCGCAAATCAGCCTGTCATAGACTCGCCTCAGGGAAATTTTGGCAATATTGAATCCTCGTTGGCGGAGTCAGCTTCACCCGAAGCAGAGCTTCAGGAAGCAGAGCTTCAGGAAGCAAACACCATTGATTCTAAAGAGAATAAACCTGATGATGATGGAGAATCATCATCGGAATCCCTAGATATAGTAAAGGCAACTGATGACGAGTTGATCTTGGGGCTAGCAAGACAGCCAAAAAAGGATTTGAAAAAGCCTCTTTTAGGGGAAAGTTCATCTAATTCACATCTAAATACATCAGGTTCGCTGTCATCCCAGGAATTATCATCCACAACGTTAAATACAGACAATGAAGAGATTGGTACTCCTCAACCTGCTGCTCAAAGTGCTCAAAACCAATCCTCTGGGATAGACATAGACGTTACTAACCCTCAAGAAGAGACTCAAATATTTGCCGTTGAAGACAGCGTCTCGCCCGCTGAAATCCTGACTCCTTTGAAGGAACAAGAGACAAGTCTCAATACTGATTCTTCAAACACCTCAACGCCGCAGACCCTCAAAAATCAGGCAGCGCCTAACGCCTTATGGAATGAGAGCAGATCTCTAGCGTCAGATCTAGAAACACCTGAAGTGCTCAGTGAACCTTCAACCACCATAGACAGTGTTGATGCCCAAGCTAAAACGGAACAACTGTTAGAGCCTGAAAGAGTCTCAACATCACAACCCAAGATTCTTGCAAATCAGCCTTCTGCATCCGCCTCTGAGTCTGCTACTGCCCAATCCATTTATGCGCGTCGCGAATCGCTATCCGAAAATGTATTGTTGAATTCGGATGTACCTGAAGAACGGCTGCATGAAACCCCTCAAACAGACAACAACGCCTCAGTTCAGATTTCAAGTGTTGAAGCTGCACCATCCATTTCAGAAAGCAGCCAAACGCCCTCCCCTCTTGCCCCAGAAAATTCTTTCCTTCAAGTTGTCCGGGTTAATGAAGATACAGACGAGGAGGAGAACTTTTCTCCTCTCTCAAATGAACATGAAACGGCAGATTCCATCCATCCTGAGTCGGGAACTGAGCCACCTCCTTCGCCTGAAGACAATAGCACTGCTGCTATCAATCAACGGCTACCCTCCTTTGAACCGACTCACGACGATGAATTATCCGAAAGAACTGTTCTCCAAGTAGCTCCACAGACCCAACCAACCAATGTTGAGCCATCCAGCGTTACTGAATTTCCTAGTATTCCTGAATCGAACCTCAGCGGTATTCCTGGCGATCGCCAAGCTCAGTTGCAAGACGTTCTCAGCCTCGATGATTTCAGTAAAGCAGAACCTCTACAAACCTCTTTAGATCCAGATACAACACAACCCTATCCAAATGGGGCCGAAGAGCAAAATGCCAACGCAGTAGAACAGGTAAGTGCGCCATACTCCACATCTTTCGCGAATGAAATTCACGAAGGGCTGATTGCTGATTCCGAAGACAATAGCCTAAAGTCTTCTTCGTCTGAAACGTCTTGGGTAGCTACAAATGCTACAAATCAGTCGCGGGCGATTAACCCTGATCTAGACCCTATTCAATCTGTCAACGCACCTACTGAATCCCGATCAGAAGAAAAAGCTACGGAGATCGCGAATAATTTTGTTAGTTCAGACCCCATTGCTAAAGATGTCGAAGCTGAACATCAGGAATCTCCTGCATCAATGGAACAGGATAGAGCAGGGGTTGAACAACCAGGGCGATCGCAGACTCAAATCTTTGTTTCTGCCGAACCCTCCAACGACCAGCCTCCAGAAAGTACAACTACAAAAGCTGCTCAGGCAAATGCCATATCTGCCTTTTACCCTTTAGATCCTTCAGAAATTAATCTCGTCGATACTGTAAGTGCTCACCCCCTCAATGAACAGGGTGATATAAATACATCCGAGCGTCAAAAATCTATCTCATCTCATGAGACAAGCGCATCTAATGAAGGTTTAGCGGGACGAACTCCCAATACTTCTGACGCAGAGAGGTTAGAAGATAAACTTGAAGACCCTATTGATCAAACAATCGCTCTAGGCTCAACAGAATCCGATGAGTTTAATGAAAATACGATCGCAGCAAATGAGAATAAAGGTATTAAGAAGACAGAGATTCCGTTAAGTCCTGAACTAGAGAGTAGCTCTTCTAACTTATCAATATCAGAGCATCAAAATAATTTAGAAGAACGCGAAAAAAAAACTTCTTTAGAAAACCGACTAGAGAATAGGCAAGCACGACAAACGACTAATTCAAGTCCCGAATTATCAATTGCATCCCAATTAGATATAAATATCGAGCATCCACAAATTTTGGATAGAGATGTTTCTTCTCAAGCAGATCAAGACCTTCAAGCTAAGCCAGGGCAGAAAACATCTAACAAGATAGAGCAGCCGCCAGAAAATAAAGTGTTAATTTCTCAACCTAAAATAGAAGAAATAGGTCTTCAATCTATAGCCAAAATCTCTCAAGGATCCTCTGAAAATATATCTTCTGATAATTTATCTAAAATCTCAGGAAAAGAAGAAGAGGATCTTTTTGATGAAGTTTCTCAACCTGAAATTGGAACAGAAAGCCCAGCAGATGCTAGGTCTATTTCACCCGAGCAATATAATCTCAAAGCAGATTCAAATTTACGATCAGATACTCCTAAAACGCCATTTATTAAAGTACCAACAAGAGATAATCGAATATCAACATCCTCTGCCTCACGGCATGAATTTGAAATAACTGAATCTTCTACTCAGTCAATTTCGATTGAATCCAAAACTTTTAAAGAAAACCCTAAAAGGTTTGATTCGTTAGTGAGTGATGCTGACGAGTTCTCTGAAATTAATATAGATGACAAGGAAGAAATACTAAAGCGCAATCCTATACCCGAAAATTTGCTCAAAGAAGAAAGAAAAGTACTAGATCAAGAGCAAAATCATAAAGAAAGTCTTCTTGACTCTGAGATAATAGACACGGTTTATAATACTGAAACCTCAGATATTGTGCAAAATATCACAGGCAAGAAAGTGTTATATGAGGAGTATAAAGCTCCAATCTTTAGAAAAGATGAAGACTTAGTTGAAAATTCATCCGAAAATAATATTTTTCAAGAAAATATAGAAAATTTAAGCCTGCACGTTGATTTAAGCGTGCCTACCAATGAAATCAATGATTCTAAAACTGAACCTGAGTTAGAGGAGAAATCAGAGTTATTGAATTCGGCTCAAAATAGCTCATTTACTGCTCAAGCAAAAGAATCTAACTCAGTTAAAGAAACTATATTGCGTGATCAAGAAAATCTTATATCGCAGGAAGATACTTCTAAAGTTCAAGGAAGATCTGTTGATCATAAAACAGTACCATTAAGTAATAAAATATACAGTTTAGAAGAATCAATAGAAAAAACACAAGTAAGTGTTTTAAGTAGTCAATATTCTCAAAATTCTGTTTTAGGAGATGTTAGTGAGTATCAGGTAAATACAGAAAACTCAAACAATCTTGATTTGATTAAAAATCCTAAAAAAAATATAGCCATAGATTCAAAATTCAATTTATTCTCTATTGAGAACTCAAAAAAAACTGATTTCTTAGAAGTATTAAATGATACTTCTAAAATTACAGATAAAACCTCTGAAGAGTGGATGAGTACTTTTGATCTCTCACAATTTCAGTTAAGCGATACAACAGATAACTGGTCTAATGTTGAAGTATTGATAAATACAACTAAAACAATATCTAATTTAGGTAGCTATAGAGAAGATATAGAGCATTCTGTAAATCCTAGAAAGTACTGGACTAACTTAACCAGTCAAATTGAGCCTAGAGAAGAAGTAAATTCAAGTCTTGAAAAAACTGTATCCGTTGAAACTTGGGGAAATCTCTCAGATTTAATTCAAAAGTTAAATGTGAATATTTCAAATATTACCGATGTTAATCAAGATGAATTAGAAATAAAATCTGAAGAATCTATAGAAGCTGACAATAAAATGATAAGCAATGAAAATATTGCTTATTCAAGGATTAAAGATTCTCTTGAAAAACAGTCTGAGTCTACGTCTACTATTCAAGCTGTATCTCAGCAAAGATTTATTGAAAACATTAAGCATCAATTTTTGATTGAAAAAGAAAGGCAGGGAAATCTTTTTGTCAATCAAAATAAAATTCAAAAATATATGAATAAATTAGATAATAACTCAGATTCCTTAAAGATTTTTGACAATTCTTCTTTGAAAAAAATAGAACAAATTTCAATAAATACTCAGGAGATAGAAGAACTATTTCAAGATAATTCTGATGATTGGGAGCTTTCTAAGCAGATAGATTATTCTCTTGTTCTAGAACGTGAGAGACAGGGAACTTACTTTTGGAAAAAAAGATCTTTTTAAATATTTTCTAAAAATATACTGGGTATCAACTTAAGGCGGGACAGCTTGTACAGCAAGGATTTAGGCTTTCAGCATACGAGGTCTATGCTACAGCCATTTTAGCTAGCTAATCAGTGTCCTAAAGTGTCCCGCTTTACGCTCTATCCCGCAAAAAATAACCTAAAAATATATTTTATAAATAGCGGCTACTGAATTGATTGAGTACAGTTAAGCATTTACTTTTTCGTCAAATTTGAAGTCTAGAAGCATTTGTCAGTCTATCGTAAGCCAATTTATTCTAGACTTTCGAAATACAAGCTAATTTGCAATTTCAATTCTTGTAAAATGCTTACTGACAATAAGGATTTAATCCTTTTTCGCTTATGCGATTGAATCGAATTCGATTATCATAATCATCATTTGTAACTAGAATATTATTTTGTAAAATCATTACGTCAACGCTATTTAAGCGAGTATCAAGACTGTCTACGATAATTTCCCGACGTGCAGTTGCATTTTCTGAATTTTCTGGAATTCTTTTGCCTGACGTGGTTAGAGTCCATAGCATCACTCGTCCATCATCTCCTGTACTAGCCAAATAACAGCCATTACTGGTAAGCGCTACTGAGCGAACTGGTTTGCCTTGGTGTCCATTATTCCACTGATTTAGAATTGGAATTTCACAATTTTTATCATTAGATTTATTTTTCCCTTTAGCGTGACTCTTGTCTTTTAGCTTAGCCGCAGATCCTAAACAGCTTCGTTCTGCTAAATTCCAAAGCGTGATGTAACCTTGATTGTCAGCCGTAGCTAGGGTAGAACCACTAGTGGCAATGCTCTCAATATAGTTATTTTGGCCTGAAATTGGCGTCACGTAGCTTTGTTGAGGTTTGCCTTCCGTCTCTGGGGTGGCTTCAGGGGCAAGATGTTGATACTTCACTTGATAGACTCGATTTGAGCGTAAGTCCCAGATTGCTAACTGGTTGTAGCGCCCTGAAATAATGAGGATGCGCTCATCTAGTTTTTCACTTAGGGCGATCGCATAGACAGCAAAATTCACATAGATCTGACGCGTCGGTTTTGTCTTGCCCACCTCAAGGTTCCATTCCAACACCCGACCGCTGCCGTGACCGCTGTACACATAGCGAGAATCTTGCGTAAAGTCTAGACCAAAGACACGATCATCCTTTTTGTAAGACAAAGTACGAAGTTTTTTGCTGGATAAGATATCCCAGAATTGGATTTCACCATTTTCTAGCCCCGCTGCTACAACGTTATTGGCGACAGGTCTGTAGCGGATGACTCGAACGGCTTTGCCAGTGTCAGCTAATTTTCCAGCGTATTCTAATTTATCTTCATTGACGCGCCATCGGCGAATTGTTTGATCCCGCGAGCCGCTCATGACGGTACCTGCATCACCACTCAGTTGAACCGTTGTGACCGGATCGAGATGTCTGGGTGGTGTTTGGTTGAGCCACAGCCACAGCAGCAATAGCAGCAGCAATGCAGCAGCAGCCTGAAGCCATAGAGGAATAATCGGTAGTACCTTCAGTTCTAACAGTTGCGCTTTTGGGTTAGGCACAACCTGCGAGTTGATGTTGGTGGTGTCCTTTAAATGAATTTCCGCTTCCAAAAGTAGCCGTCGCGCCAAGCCCAGCCAAGGACGCTTTTTGTGAACGACTAAATCGACGTCAGACTTTTCTGCCGGATCCAAAATCAAATTATCAGGAACTAAATCGGCCTTACACCGCTTTTGGTCTTGCCCTTCAAGTTTGAGTTCAATTTCCTGCCAGAGGTTGCTCGTATTTTCAAGCTGAAGCTTGTAAGTAACGGGTTCCGATTTCCAGGTGATGAAAAATTTTCGTTTTTTTGGAATCTGCTGCTGTTTGCGATCGCAGCTAAATTCGATAAAGCCTGCGGGCAGCATTTCTAAGATCCCATCTGCCGTTGTTAACAACCCATCGGTGGGCATTGCCTCAACCGTAAAGGGGTAATCTGCGCAGGGGGCAAGGGCAGGATTAGGTGGCTGACACAGAAAATGAACCATAGCCTGCTGTCCGGCAGGCATGACCAACCGTTGATAAGCGCCCTCTGGCAGCCAAGTGCCATCTACTCCAATCAGGTTAAGAGATACATCTGATACCTCTCGCCTGGGGTTATAAACCCGCACTGGGATCTTAATCAGATTACGTGGATAGACCTGTAATCTTGGGGCAGGTAACTCAAGAATTAAGTAAGACTCCCCTGGTTCGATATCAATGCTGACGGGCCGTCTGGCCTCATCTTGAAACTCTAGCGAGAAGACACGAACAATTAACTCTAGCCTGCCCACAAATCCGGGGATGGGCGCTTCTAGAATAGAAACGCTGAAGACCGTGCGATCGCCTGGTGGCTTCTTGGCGCTAACCCTTGGCTCTGTACTGTACCATTTGCGATTTTGGTCAGTTGTATATCCAGGAGCCAATAGCTCAAGCTGAAAAGCCGCAAATTGGCTACTTTCATTGATGACCGTCACCGTAAAAGTAGCCAAAGACCTGCCAGGCTTGAGCCTTAATCGTCTGGGAAAGATATCTGCATTAATACGATTAGTCATTAGCAGACCAGAATTTTAGCAAAACATTGTGGGTTGTAAACCTAGACATCGCCTTGGTATTTTCCTAGCTCTAGTAAACGCAAAATGGTTTTCCATTGAATAGATTCCTTTGGCGCAGCATTTTGTAAGCTTTCTCCTCGTCTGAGACGACGGACGACATTTTGAACGCTTCGTGAAATGGGACTTGTATATCCGATCTCTTTCTTTTTGTTGGCGATCGCTAACCCTCGCACTAGGGCGTTTGCCTGAGTTAAGGAAGGTGCTCTCAACGAGGCTGCTGGAGGCAAGGACGATTTACTGATCCGTATTGGCTCCGTTGGCGCTACATCTGTACTGGTGGCGTTCGCTACTTTCATTGGTGTTACATCCGTACTGGTGGCGTCCGCTACTTTTGTTGGCGCTACATCTGTACTGGTGGCGTCCGCTGTTTTCGTTGGTGTTACATCTGTACTGGTGGCGTCCGCTGCTTTTGTTGGCGCTACATCCGTACTGGTAGCGTCTGCTATTTTCGCTGGTGCTACAGCCGTGCTGGCGGCGTCCGCTGCTTTCGTTGGCGTTACATCTGTACTGGCGGAGTCCGCTGCCTTAATTATTTGTGCCGAGAATGTATTTGTAGTCTGAACTGGAATACTAGCCGTCTTAGGCTGAGCGGCTTGAATAGACGGGTTATTAAAAAGATCTGTTTTTACAACGCTTGATTGAGGGAGACTGGGGTTCTCTATTTTTGGAGATGGAGCTTGAGGTAGAGCTACTGCTGTCGGCTGTGTTATCTGAGAAGTTTGTATCTTAGGACTTGGAAATATTGGGGCTGATTTTTGGACGGTTCTCGATCCTGTAATTGAATTCTGTCTCAAATCCTTATCGGGATAGATTCTAAGAATGGAATAAGTGGGCCTTGCAGTTGTAAAATCAACTAAAAAATTATAAATTTTAGGCTCTCCGGTTTTCGTCTTTGTAATAATGGTCAAAGACGTTCCTTTGGTATCAGCGCTTAATTCGCCTTCCGTCTTGAGGAAAATGAGCTTAGCCCCTTTCCCGGACGGAGTATCAGCACCTATGCGTAAGTGGCTGTAGTCCGTTGTCCAGAACCTATCAACAGACTCCTGAATCTCAACAAAGGAAATGACCATTCCATAAGGGCTAATGGTAATTGTAACGGGTTTATCTGTTTTTCCTTGAGCTTCGGACGTATAGATACGACCGCCTTCCTGTGCTGAGACGAAGCCCGAGGGGCATGTCATCAAACCGCTCGCCAAAAAGCACGCTGATATAACGGATGCTATTCTTTTCACTTGATTTCTACACCACTATAAATCTGTAAAAAACATAACCTTACGTAATGCAAATGTCTTTAAAAGGATTGTTCAAAGCTGATCTTGTAAGTGCTTGACCTCTCTGAATAACTCTCGGGAGATCAAAATCCATGTAAGTAGGGTTCTGAAGCATCAAAAAGGGGCGGTGGCTATGCTAGAGCCTTTAAAGACCTAGCCATGACCATCACCCCCGATACATTGTCTATAGTAGCAACCCTGATGTCTGAGTTCACACGATCAAGCTGTATTTCATGAGGTGAGCCATCAGATCAAAAACAACGACCCGTCCCAGCAAGGCTTGGCGAGTACTCAACCATCAGCAATTAAATCATAGGCTGGGGAAACAGTTACTCTGTAAGTTACAAGGTAACAAAGTCTAAAACACTCAAAGCTTGTATGATTCAAAGTCTGAATCTTTACAAGTTACATAGATATGAGTATTCTTATGGCATTGTCAGAGTTTCGTACTTCAAAAGATACAAACTCTGTAAGTTGTGATTTTTGACCTTAGCGTTTATGAAGATTATTACTGTTGCTGCCGGAAAGGGTGGTAGTTGCAAGACAACCACTGCTCTTAGCCTTGCAGCGATTCTTTCCAGTAAGAAGAAAATTCTTGTTGTGGATGCTGACCCTCAAGGCTCTTTGGCATGGGTGAGCGATCGCAGCGCGCCTAAATTTGATCTTGCCCAAGAATCGGACATTAGCGTACTCAAAAAACTCAGAAAAGTGGGTGGCTATGACCTAATTATCTGCGATATGCCTCCAGGGCTAGATAATGCCTCATTGTCTGTTACCTTGAAACTTACAGACTTTGTGGTTTTGCCATCGCCCCCTTCTCCGCTGGATATAAGAGAGTTAACGAAGACGATTAATCATGTTGTTAAACCTTCAGGCATTCCCTACAGAGTTTTGCTATCGCGGGTTGACAGCCGACGCATTAATGATGCCCTTGCCATCCAGAGTCAGCTTATGGAAAAAGACATCCCTGTTTTTAATGCGGTCATTAGATACTTGGTTGCCCATGAGAGGGCAATTATTGAGGGCAAGCTGATTAATGAATATAAGGGACCAGGGGCAAAAGACGGCGCGGCTGATTTTCGTCGGGTTGCAGATGAATTATTGAGAGAAATTTAAGAGAAATAGTATGGCCAGAAAAAAAATTACAGACTTACTGGGTGAGGAACTAACAGAGTCCGAAAGTTTTAAGTCTTCCGATGCCACGGATGATTCACCTGTGATTGCAGCAGCAACCGATGATCTAGGCAGTCAACCTTTGACCGTTACAGAAATTCAGACTTCCAATGCTCCTGAGAACGAAAGTACTGTACTAACAGAGTTGGTAACTAACAAGGTTCCAAAATATCTGACCTTGGAGCGAAAAGAAGTTCGTTTGCCCTCCGCACACATTGACGAACTGACGAGATTGGTTCGTCGGCTCAATCGACAACGCAAAGGAAAAGATGAGCGAATTACTGAAAATACGCTTATCCGTATAGCCGTCTCGCTACTGGCAGATTTTGGCGAAAGAATTGAAGGGAACAACGAAAGTGAGCTTTTGGAAAGTCTCAGAAAAGTCATTAGTGAACAGTAACTTACAGAGTTACGAAATTACAAGATTACGAAATTTCAAAGTTACGATGTGTTTGAGTTGATAATTCAGTTAATGTTTGGGATTGGCTGCTTTTGGGGTATTTGGCGCTAAAACTTCTAAAATATGTACGGAGTCGAAATTCAGGAGCATCAGTATTTCTCTCCATTTTGTCCATCAGATATTGGGTATTCTATTGATTCAATTAAGGGATTTAAGTTGATTTTATTGGCTTTTCTTGTCATCATGGTCGCAATCTGCGGGAAAGTTACGAGGGATCTATCGTCATGACCTACGAAGACAAACAACACCGTCGTGACGACCACCAACCTCACTGGCAAGACCCCCATCAACAAGAACCCTTCACCAACGCAGACCCGTATCACTACGACGCCAACGGTAATCCCTACCCCGCCGAGTCAGACCCCTTCGCCAAAGACCCATACCACTACGACGCCTATAACTTCCCCAGCCCTATCCACCACGATGGCAACCCCTACCCACCCGACCACACCTCACCCATCCATTGGGTCAAGCCCACCCCCCACCCAGTCACTCCCGAAGCCGACCCAAAACCCAAAAACAACAAATTCGGAATCACTGCGACCGAACTTGAAGCACTCGTCGCCCCCGTCGGACTCAACCAGTACGATCAACAAGCCCACGAAATCGTTAAAGAAACAGAAACCCAGGGAAACAAAACCACCCCTCCTACTAATTCCACCCCCTCAACCACCCCTCCCCCCACCAGCAGCAACGATCCCACTCAAAACATTCCTGGCCTGCCCAAACAAGGCGGCAAACCCATCCCCCAAGAAATCCAACAAAAATTCACCCCCGAGCAGCAAAAGAAATTAAAGAATGCCAACTACTTCGATAGCACCGAAACCCATGACCTAAACGAGACCATCCACGCCAAAGCCTTTACCCTAGGGCAAAACATCTATGCCGGTAAAGAGATGAACAGCGGAGTATTGATGTATGAAGCAGCGAATCTCCTGAACCCCAAACAACCCCAGACCCGTCTACGTCGTTGGGCCAAAAATGATGACTGGATCGCCAGACAAGCCGAGATTGCCCGCCAGCAAGCCGCAGCAGCAGAACGCAAACGGATAGCAGATAAAGCTAAAGCCGACGCAGATGCTAAAGCTGCAAAAGCCGCCTCAGACCAAAAGAAACGCGACGACAACCTCCAAGCAGCCCTAAAGCGCCGCGCCGCGAAGAACCAAGCCAACCCAAGCACCCCACAGCAGACCCAAGTAGAACCCCATCGCAAAGCCCAGCCCAGCCCACAGGCTCAATTCAAAGCAAGCCCCCAATCCCAACTCAAAGCCCCTTCCCAATCCCAACTCAAAATCCAAACCGCTACTCCTCCTCAAACCGCCCTCACCCCTGACCAGCAAAAACTGCTCAAAGTACAGCAGACCCAACAAAAAGCCCAAGGGATTTGGAAAGACCTGCCGCCCGACGCCAAAACCACCCAAACCTCCCTGGATGGCAAAACAAGACTCTATGACCAGTGGTTAGGGACAGCAAAAAGTACCCTTGGTAAAGGAGACACCAAAGGACTAGAGCAATACTTTGAAACCAATGGAAACACCCTGAATCACCTATCGTGGATGGTGAACAGTTCCAAAGACCCAAACTCCTATGCTGGCAAACGGTACAAAGATTACCTTGCCCCTACCAACAACCCCAAAGACCGTATTGAGCTAGTCGCCCTAAAACAAGACAGCCTCAAAACCCTCAT
>JANLSD010000278.1:0-2197 GCA_031362245.1 Acaryochloridaceae cyanobacterium OTE_25_metabat_464
CGCCTTTGGCCCCGCCTGGATGTGTATATCCGTCACGCGCCCCTTCTTGTCCCTGGAATAGTGCACCTCCACCGTCTTCCCTTGTGGCCCAGAATGCGGGTCTTTATTCACCTGCACCGGAGCCTGAGCCGATTTGGGCAATGCCTGTCGCAGCTTTGCCTCTTTGAGTGTTTCTGTCCTTTGGGGTTTTGAGCCACTGCCACTCGGCTGAGTTTCAGTAGGAATAGGTTGGATTGACGTTAGGAAAAATCACTTGGAACTGCATAATTAAAATATTTGAATCGGTTTTAGTCCCTCAACTCAGCTTATAAACCTGACTCACTCAAGCAATCTGCACTTGATATTCTTTCAGAATGCGTTGAGCAAATTCTCGGATTTTTTCGTCGGAATCATGTTTGACCACCTTTTCAAGGAGTGTCTGACATTCGGGCCATAATCTGTAAGCAATTGATTGAATAGTTGCTCTTCTTAAAAGTGCACTTGGATGATCTAGACAAACTTCAAACGCTCTAAATGCTTGAGAATCAAAAGTAAGGAAACCTACCCCAACTTTGAGCATTGCACTAACGGCTTCAGTATGATCATCAGCTTCAGACAATGCTTCGATTAAATCCTCTGAATCGTAGAAAGGAAGTAGTCCATAAACTTTTGACATGATTTCTGGGGTTTGAGGTCCACGAACCCAGAGGTGACGACAACCCATGTACTCATCATCTAAAAAATGAACCGCATTAGCTTTGTCAGGAGTAATCCATACGTCTTCAAATATCGCTCTCTCTTCACTAGATGGGTAGGTTTTGTATCTAATAAGATTCAGATTTTCTTCTACCATACTCAAGAAGTAATCGTAAGTAATATGCTCTTGTAGAATTAGTATTTCTTCAAATGAACTCATAAACTACTTAACCTCACGAATTATTTTGATGAAAAATGTTTACGCAAAAAGCCTTCGATATCTGAAAGAGTAGGTTGCCTGTCTAGTGCAGGTAAATCTGCTCCATGACGTTCAAACCACTTTTCTAGAGTTTTCTGTTCACGCCCCAAGCGCTCATCTCTATCTCGACGGATTTTTGTACCCTCTTTTGGAATAGGTGCGTTATCTTTGTTCATCTCGGCAGTCACCTGTCGCGCCCCCCTTTGTGCACCACCAAAAGCAGCAGGATGTAAATCAATTGCTTCCTTAATTGTAAGTGGTGTATGTCCTTTTGAGGGAGTCATTAACTGCGTGAGCATTTGTGAATAAATTAGGTCGCGTCGATGTTCATTTGTTCCGCTGGGATGACTGGGTTCTTTGCCAAACCAAAGACCAAAGAGTTCTCCAATAGGTCCCTTTGTCTTCCCTGAAATTAGCTTGTCTGAGATTGGTTTGCCGCGCAGCATGTCTGTAAAAATGCTACCAACCTCAACACCCTCAAGTTTTTTCTTCAGCTCAGGGTACATACGCCCCCGTTCAGAGTCCAATGCAGTTACTTTGTCCCAGCCAAATGGACCTTTCCTGAGACTGTAGCCAATGGGCGCACTAGCTTCAGTAGTTCCAACATGAAAACTTTTTTCTTTTTCAAGGTTATTAACTGGAACATGAGGACCTCCAGTCAAATCAAGAGAAGTGGGCTTTGCACTTTCATCTTTTCTTTGAGTAGTAGAAGATTCACTTTTAGAAACTACTCCAGGTATTTTTGGCCCTCCTCTTACGTCAAGAGAAATGGGTTCTGCTGGGGTTGTTTCAGTAGCTTTGGATGTTCCTGCCTTAGGTTGAATGGGTACAGACTCTCCAGCAACTCTATCAGTTGATTTGATCACTTTTTTGGTTGGGAAAGTCCAACCTGGTGCTAATTCAATACTTGGATTTTCAGGGACAGAAACGTCAGAAGTATCAGTTTTTTTCTTGCTTTCCTTATCCTTCGCCGCGACGAACCCTTTACCAGGGTCTTTATCCATAGCCTTGAAGTCTTTCTTATACCCATCTAGCTGATGCTCTAGATGAGCGACCTCCTTCTCCAACTTCTGACGCTGCTGAGGCGTCAAATTCCCCTTAGCCAACTTCGCCATCCGATTATCAATCACATGGGGCAGCTTCTGAATCTCTAACTTCGCCTCCCACGCCTTCGACCCAACCGGAGGCACTCCATTCTTATTCACCCACCCATGAATTCTATCCTGTAGCTTCTGCGCATGAAACGACATCCCTGAATAGCGC
>JANLSD010000287.1:0-17197 GCA_031362245.1 Acaryochloridaceae cyanobacterium OTE_25_metabat_464
GGAGACAACGAACTTGTCCTCAATCTGCCGTCTGGCAGCACTAGTCCCCTCGGTTGGAACGTTGGCGATCAGCTTGTATTAGGCGGAACCACCTACGAGCACTGGGGCGAAGATGCCAACAATACCCGCTTCCACGATGAAGTGTTGACCATTACGGCCATCAACGGCAACCGGATTCAGTTTACAAACAACGACATCCATGTGGGCGACAATACCCGACTGCGGTTTAACCACACCCGTCCCGTGGGCTACGAAGATAGCCTCACACTCTACGTCGCCAACACCACACGCAACGTCAGCTTCGAGACTGAAAATGGCGCAACGGCCCCTCTCCAAAACCGTGGACACGTTATGTTCATGCATAACCCCGACGTGGTTGTGGAAAATGCAGGCTTTTATAACCTGGGCCGAACCGACAAAAATCAGCTCATTGATGACGTTGGCTTAAACCCAGACGGCTCCCAAGGCTATGGCACAAACCCACGGGGACGATATTCACTCCATTTCCATCACACGGATGTTGATGCAGCGCCTGTGATTGCCAAGGGCAACGCCATTGTGGGCAGTCCTGGGTGGGGAATTGCGCAGCACGACAGCAGTGCGGTTTTGGAGGACAACGTTGTGTTTGATGTGGTGGGTGCAGGAATTGTCGCAGAAGCAGGCAACGAAACCGGAACCTGGACTCATAACCTCACCATCAAAACCACAGGCGACGATCGCCAAGATAACCTAGACTTCTTTGGGCCACGGGCCGAACGGTTTGACTTTGGCTTTAACGGCGAAGGCTATTGGGTGCAGGGTGCCGCCCAAGTTGCCATCCAAAACAATATTGCCGTTAGCGCTGGGACAGGCATTGGATTTTTGGGGTTTGAATGGGGCACCGAAGCATCCAGGGCGGCCCAAACCGTTGCCACAGATAGTTTACCTTTAGCTTGGCAAGACATCGCTAAAGGCACAAACGATCCGACTCAAGTGGAGGTTTCTGCGGTTCCTATCCTCAAACTCTCGGGTTTTGAAAGCTACAACGCTGAGTTTGGCATCAACGTTTGGTCAAGGCTGTTCAATGGGGATGGTCAGCTTGATATCGATTTTGACGCCAAAAGCGTTCCCAAGCCAGCCCATGACTTTCGGTCTGTCATTAATGACTTTAAGCTCTGGAATATTACAGACTACGGCGTTATTCTGCCCTATAGCGGCAATGTTGACCTCACCGATGGTCTTTTGCTGGGCACCCCCAGAGTCAATTATGCAACCGGAATTTATACCAACGACGCAGGACTCAATCAACATTACAAAAACCTCCATATCGAAGGTTTTGTTAATGGCCTTATGGTGCCCTACGATGCCAATCGAGATTTTGTAGGCTCACAGATTGAGAATGTTTCCTTTGCCAACAACAGCCAGAATTTCATCCTAACCCAGGGAGAACTCTTGGTCAGTGCCCAGGACGAAGACTTCCCAGCCTTCTTTCAAATCAAAGCAGGGAATACGTTTCAACCCAGCCCCAATAACATTGGCCCCGTCGCGTTGTTTAGTACAAAAGCGGTGGGTGAATTCGCCGTCGAGTTTAATGCTGGTAATTCGTTTGATGCAGATTCACTCCTGCTGCAAAAACCTAGCCACGGCATTGTGAGCTACGGCTGGGATTTTGATAGCGATGGCAAGGTCGATCAGTTTGGTCGTGTGGTCACTCACGCCTTTGCTCAAGCAGGTACCCCTAACGTCACCCTCACCGTTTGGGATAGCCAAGGTGCAACCCACCAACAAACCCAAGCCCTTAGCGTTAAATCCACTAACTATCTCAACCCTATTCTCAACGGAGATTTTGCGACGCAACCTTCCTTTATCCCTGCCTATAGCGCCAATAGTGCTGCGGCCAATCAAGGCTGGTTTGCACTCTCAGGTGCGCGGTGGAGCAGTAATACCTTCGGCAATCACAGTGCGGTGATTCTCTCTGACACCAATAACTATGTGTCGGCGATCGGGCAGGTTGTGCAGGACAACGCCATTCGCACGGGCACCCAAACCCTTGAGCTAGATCTTAAAAATACAGAAGGTGGCCCATCCCTCAACAATCAAATTGAGATCACCCTATGGGGCGTCAATGGTCAATTTTACAACAACCCTTATTGGGGCGGCAGCCCAGAACAAGCAGGCGCGCTACCCATGATGCGACAGCAGTTGGCTTCAAAAACCCTAGGCGCAGGTACCTTTGATTGGACGAATCAGCGCTGGGATGTGGATTTAGGCAACGGCTATCGATTTTTGATGGTTCAAATTAGAACCCTAGGAACCAATGATGCAGGCGACTTTGTGGCGATCGACAATGTCCAGCTTACCGCCAATGCACCCAAGCACCTGCCCACCCTCAGCAACGTAAGTAAATCTGGGGATGAAGATACCGTCATTCGCTTTAGTACCGCTGATTTTGTGGGTGCTTTCAGCGATCGCGATGCAGAACCCCTCACCCAGATCCAGATCACATCCCTCCCTATCAACGGTGTACTAAAGCTCAACGGAACGGCTGTAGCCCTCAACCAAGTGATTACCGCCGCGAACCTAGGCAACCTAACCTTTAACCCCACTCCCAACTTTAATGGATCCGTTAGTTTTGGCTGGAATGGTTTTGACGGATCTGCCTATGCCACCAATGGAGCCACTGTTAATCTTTCAGTTCTCTCCATTAACGATGGCCCTGTCGCCGCCAACGATGCCGCTCAGACCAACCAAAATAGTGCAGTTAGTATCAACTTGCTCGCAAACGACAGCGATATTGATGGTTCTCTGATTGCCAGCACTGTCAATATCTCCAGCAGTCCCAAAAATGGCACCGTTACTGTAAACGCAATCACAGGGGAAGCCATTTACACCCCATTTGTAGGATTTACAGGCTTAGATAGCTTTACGTACACCGTCAAAGATAACGAAAACGGGGTTTCTAATGGGGCGATCGTCAATATTACGGTCAAATCCACCTTCAATCTCATTCAAGGCACCGCAGCCAATAACACCTTAGTTGGCACTGATTTAGATGACAAAATTGACGGAAAAGCAGGCAACGATATTCTGACCGGAAAGAAAGGCAACGATATTCTCATCGGCGGTGGCAATCGCGATAAATTCATCATTCGCCTTGGGGATGGCACCGATATCATTACTGATTTTGGTGGCGTTGGAGCGGGTTCTACCCCATCTACTGCAACGGTTAATGAGGTGGATACTCTTCAATTCCAAGGCACGGGTTTGACTGCTCGAAATCTGCTGCTAACCCAAAATGGAGCCGATTTGGAAGTGAGTTTTGAAGGCGTTAGTGCAACCAAAGTTATTCTGCAAAACTTTGATCTCCAAAAGTTAGAGAATAGCGTCGCTTCTGGCGTTACACCAGCCCTTGGAAATATCCTTTTCGACAAACAAACTGCTGTTACTAACAGCTACGATGTTTTCGATGCTAATTCCTTACAAACCAGCGTGTTGAGCAAAAACATCGTAACGTTCTTGAACGACCAAGATAATACCGTTAATGGTTTAAATAATTCAAATGATGTCATTAACGGACAGGGCGGCAACGATACCATTGACGGACTCAGCGGCAATGATCTCCTCAGAGGCGGCTTAGGCAACGATACTTTATTTGGCGGCGGCGGCAACGACATCCTTTGGGGTGGCAGCGGCAACGACATCTTGTTTGGCGGCAGCGGCAACGACTTTTTTATGCTAGCGCCGAGGGAAGGAACCGATACGATTAGGGACTTTACCGCTAGTGCAGACAAAATTGGCTTAACGGGTGGACTCAGTTATGGACAATTGAGCATCACGCAGGGCATTTACAGTAATGCCAACGATACTTTAATTATTAATAATAACGATGGTGAACTACTCGCCATCTTGAAGGGTATTCAAGCAAATACCCTTAATAGCACAATGTTTGGATAATGCTCAAGGGGTAAGGCGGTTCCAGAACCATCTATGATGGCGATCGCCATTGCTCAAATCCAGATGTTAAAATCCCGACGTCGATATTTCCGATCTCATCTAGCCAGATGGGTCGGATTGGTGATCGCCATCCTGCTGATCGCCAACCTAGCCTCTGCTCAATCCATAGCACCGCCTCAGACAAACCTGCCGCTGCCGCCTGCCCAAGTTCATCCATTGCCCCAGACCTTAGCGCGGTGGAATGAAGTCCAAAATGCCCAGGGAGACTATTTTGATCAGATTAAACCAACACAGCCCGGATTTCTAGTCTGGAGTCATTGGCCCATCCAGGTTTATATTGCACCGCCGCCCAAGGGTGCACTGATTAAGCCAGAAATTTGGCATAACGCGATTCTTCAATCTGTTCAAGATTGGCAGCCCTACCTACCCATTCGTCTCACCGAATCGCAATCCAATGCCGACATTACAATTTCAGCAAATCCACCGCAGCAGCGCAGTGGCCCACGGGTACGCTCCGCCGAGACCCGATTTGAGCTATATGCCAGCAGCCAAAACACCCTTGCCCATCGGGTTAGCATTTACATCCGTCCCAATCAAACCATCCCCTATATCAGCGCTGCTGCCCGTCACGAACTAGGCCACGGACTAGGGATTTGGGGACATAGCCAAAGCCCAACGGATGTCATGTATTTTGCCCAAGTGCGCCAACCCCCAGCCATTTCAGCGCGAGATATCAATACCCTAAAGCGGATATATCAGCAGTCTACGCATTTAGGGTGGCCCATCCCTGCCCATTAACCAACAGAGAAATTAGTCGCGTCTCAGGCTGTTGTTTCTACTAGCCAACATTGAATCATTGACCTTAACTTTAAGCGATCCTCCTGGTCAATTCCTTGGGGGTCAAATCGATAGCAGTAATGTAAATCAATAATCTGATTCAAATCGTTCATTTTAGCTTCGGGCAGCTTCTGTTTTAGCCGTAATATCCATTGTCTAACTGTTTCAGAAGATTGTCGTTCTAATCCCCATTCTCCTAGTCGTTTTTCAATGAGGTAAAACTCTGAGTCTAAGCCATCTGGCATGGGTGGGCAGGATCTGTCTAAGGGCGATCGCCTCCGCCATTTTGAACGCTGAGGGCGATTTTTGCGGATTGCGCTCCAGACAAAAAATATAGTGCAAAATATAATTGCTAAACCTAAAGCAATAATTCCGCCAGCCCATAATAGGGTGTCTGAACGCTTAGAGAAATTGGAGGAAAGTGTTGACCATGCCTCTGAAATTTTTTCTGAAAAAGATTTAATTTTTTGGGCAGGACTAACTTGACTCACGACTTTGCCAGCATTGACAGTTGTCGGTTTTCCAAGCGCTGACGTTTTAGACACATTGCCATTGGGGACTTGTTTAGCATTGGGGACTTGTTTACCCGCTGATGCAGTCGAAGCGTTGCCGTTGGAGAGCACTCCACTGGCTGGCGTGGTATCGACCGTTATCCAGGAGCCATTTATGTAGGCCGTTACCCAAGCATGGGCATTGCGAGCACGCACAATATACTGTTGTTCTGACGGACTATATTCATGCACTGAATAACCCACTACGTAGCGCGTTGGAATGCCTGCTGAACGCAGTAAAAGGGATGTTGCAGAGGCAAAATATTCACAGTGACCTGACCGATGACCAAGCAAAAAAGTAGAAAGTGGCGTTGTATTTTTCTGAGATGGAGGCAGTAAGAGCGAATACTGAAAATTGTTCGTGAAAAATGCCGAAATTGCCTGCACAGTTGCCGAAGCTGATTTCCCTTTGAGATTGAGTGATGCAATCACCGTTTGCATTGTGGGCTGCTCAGCCTGAGGGATTGCCATGTCTAGCGACGTGGGTGGACTATCGAGAGATTGAGTTGGATCAAACTGAACGGTGTAAGAAATTTCCCCTGGTTTCCCTTGAACGGTAGCAGTACCGTATTGGTTGACCTGCATGGAATCTACGGAAAGATTATCGATGTCAAAGGTACCCATCGGGAGCTTCAGTGTTTCTTCACGCCGTTGCAGTGCGGCTGAAATGCGGACTGAGGCTGCCTGGGATGTTGTAGGGGGTGTCTGAGGGCCAAATATCCAGTGCTGCTGAGTGAATCTTGGATCTTGGGAAGTATTTTTAGGCTGTACTGCATCCCATGCGCCTGAAGCGTATTGATTATAGGTTGCTTCCCTGATATACAACGGAAAAGTTGGCTCACGACGATTTGCCCCAAGACCAGCGTTTGGCTTCACTCTAAAGAGAATGGCATCTGAAGGTTGTAGAGCACCCGTATTTCCAATTTGAGTCACGCTTTTCTGAGGATCGACAACCCCTCCTGCCTCCTGAACGAGACTGGGTAATGGTTGCGATCTCATTCCGTGAGCATCTTGGTTTGTAGCCTGCAAGGACAAGGAGGGATTGTTCTGGTTCGTGCCTACTCCCGTTTGACCTGCATTCTGCGCTGAAGTTGTGCCTTGGGTGTTTTCAGATCCTTCAGCGGATGGCGTACCACCTTGGGTTGATGTCGCTGCACCAATGATGTTTTCATTCCCACCACCTTGTTGATGGGGCTGTTGCGATGAAGCGATGTCACCAGAGGGTTGAGTCCCGCTTTGCGAGGCTCCAGTATTTGGGGCTGTTCCAGTAGATTGCGTCCCTTGAGTGCCACTTTCCGATGTTCCGAGACCTGACGCTGCACCCATGTTTGGCAAGGATCCGGCAGCTTGAGTCGCTTGAGTGGGGCTGGGCGTTGTCCCAGTGCTTTGCGCTGATTCAGCAATTTCAGCAGATGGAGTGCTACTTTGTGATGCGCCAGGGCTAGGTGTTGATTCAGGTGCTTGGGTCGGCTGGGTTGTGCTGGGTGCTGTTTGAGTATTTTGTGAGGCTTCAGTCCTCTGATTGGGTTGAGCGACGCTGCTTTGTGATTCCGAAATAGGAGCATTTTGGGTTTGCTCTTTTTCCTTATTCAAGAAGTCTGTATTGAATTTTTGCCCTCTATTTTGATTCTCATTCTGAGTTGAAAGGGATGCAATATTTTTCGTCAAATCGTTGAAGAGATCTGGGCTTTTTAGCCTTACATTCGCCTTTAGCCAGTAGAATTGATGGGTACCAACAAGGCTGAGAACCAACGCCAAGCCAATGAGTCCATAGAACGCGATCGCACTAAAGCGAGGAGATCGCAATGACCCCAGAAATCCTGCCACCAGGATTGCTGTAATCGCCAGAAATAGAACCGTATTGCCACCGGTTACACTTGCAGCTAGCAGGCAAATGCCAAAGTAGGGATAATAGAGATTGATACATTTATTAGATCTGTAGAATTCTTTAAATAAAGCTTTATAAAACGACGTGAAATTTACACAGTAAGTTTGGCACACAATCAGAGGAAATAAGCCAATGGGTAAACACTTGAGGATATGATAGCCAGCACCATAGGCAACGGGAGAAGGAGAATTTATGGGGAAATTGAAAATGGATAGCAGCCATGTAAAAGCAGCTAAAATATGAATCGCCTGAAAATGCTCCCACGATATTTTCCATCGCGGTTTAATCAATGCCCTAGCTTCAAGCACTAACACCATTGGAATTGCCAATAGCCAGACACCAGCTTGATATCCCCATAGGCAGAGCGCTAGGCTACATAAAGTTGCAAACGCTGTGGTTGACTTCTTCATATCAACAATAAATCCTGCTGTATATTATCAATAGAAATTAATTGGACGTGACATTGTGGCCCAAGGTTATATCCTGAACTATCCACTTGAATCCTATTTGGCTCATACAAAAAAATTGCTTTAATGGGGATGCCATACTGGGCAAGCATTCTAAGGAATTCATATCGTGTCTCATCTAGGGTAGTCAAGATGCAAAAACAGCCGCTCAAGCGGGGTGAACGGGCTTGAATGATGGGGCTTAGAACATCCAATGGTTGAGCTGTAATGGGTTCAAGCGTCGCTACCGTCTCCAGAATTTGTGCCCTTTGTCTTAATCCTCTCCCCACCGTGACGCAGCGTGCTTGCTGATCTGAAAAAATGACGTCTAGCAATGATTCTTCAGGTTGTGGTTGAGTCAAAAAAGAGATGGCAACTGCAATGGCTTTTTCAAAAATCTTGCTTTGTGTATCCGTCTGAAAGGTATCTAGAATGAGCGCATGATGAATGGAACATTCTTGTTGTTGTTCTTTGACAATGGGCCGTCCCACCTTTGCCCAACTTTTCCAATGAATCTTATTGGTTGGATCGCCAGGGCGATAGTCCCGTAAGGAGCGAAATTCTAGTGCTTCTCCAATGGATGAAGCTAAGGTGTTCTCCCCCGTTTGATGCCGTTTTGCATTGGATAAGTTTAAGGGTGGCAGCTGATAGCGCTTGGGCAAAATACAGACGGACTGAGGGAACTCATAGCGTTGACGTTTATACATCAGCCCCAAGGGATCGGGACAGGCTAAGGTGATGGCATCTAGGCTTAAGCGGCCCCGACGGAGCGGCAGCAGTTCTGCGGTGACTTTGGTTTTGGTCTGGGCAGGCAATATGGGTAGCGTTTGAGGATGGGCGATCGCCCACCGTTGCCGCCCTAAGAACCTGCGCCACTGCCGATGCCATTGATTGTCCACAGGATAATGGGTTTTGATGCTCATAAACGCCCAGAAGCTAGGGAACACCTCTGAAACGGTTTCCATGAGTTTCAACCCCTGCTGGGCTTGTGGGGTTAAATTTTGAATCACGACTTGATACTGAAGCGGTTCTCCTACGGTTCCAAATCTGGGCAATATTCGAGTTGCTTTGAAGCTGTATTGAATAAAACGACTCCCCAGAGCCGCCAACCCCAGCAATACCAAGGAAAAGAAGAACAGGAGGTGGGCCATACTTTGGGTGGAGCCGAGACCTGCGATCGCCGCAATCACCAACCCCACCAACACCCCTAAGCCCGTCGGCGTAAATTGACGGGAAATCCATTGGCGGGAAACATAAATGAGCCGTAGGCAACGATAGGTAAAATGGTTCATAACCTAAGCGGGTACCGGAATACTGTTCAAAATCTGTTCAATGCAATCCTTGGCCGTTCGCTCAGCAAAACAGGATTGAGGAGACATCACCAGACGATGGGCTAAGGCTGCAACCGCGATTTCTTGGATATGATCTGGTGTGACAAACCCATAGCCATCAAACAGCGCTAAGGCTTGGGCCACCTTCATTAAGGCCACTGAACCCCGTGGGCTTGCCCCCAATTGAACCTCTGGTGTAAGACGGGTAGCAGCAACGATATCCACAATGTAGTGTTTGAGTTCTTTGCTAATGCGAATCTGCTTGACCCGTTCCTTTACGGTGGAAACATCCTCTAAAGAAATGCAGGGTTGAATGTGTTCAATGGGGTGTTCCTGTATTTGATTGGAGACAATTTCAACCTCGTCGGCAAGGGAGACAAACCCTAGGCTAAATTGCAGTGCAAATCGATCCATTTGGGCTTCAGGCAGGGGATAGGTGCCCTCAAAGTCCACCGGATTTTGAGTGGCAATCACAAAAAAGGGATCTTGTAGCTTCTTTTGTTTGCCATCAATACTGACCTGGGCTTCTCCCATTGCCTCTAGGAGCGCAGATTGCGTGCGCGGAGACGCCCGATTGATTTCATCGGCCAAAATTAGATTGGCAAAAATGGGTCCCTCATGAAAATGAAAGGTTTGATCCTTTGGGTTAAGCACCGAAACGCCCAAAATATCTGAAGGCAATAAATCTGGGGTGAATTGAATGCGTTTAAAATCAATATTGACGGATAACGCGAGGGCTTTGGCTAAGGTGGTCTTACCCGTGCCAGGGTAATCTTCAAGGAGCACATGCCCACCACTGAAGAAGGCTGCCAGCAGTTTGCGAATGGACGCCCCTTGCCCTTTGACAACCGTTTGGATGTTATCAAACAACTGATGGTAGATTTCCTGTCCAAAACCAGGATGGGTCTTTGATAGCAACACAGCCATAGCCTAAACCGGAACCGAAAGACGCTTCAGAATATCCGTCACGACGTTTGCTGCCGCTTTGCCTGAAAACTGAGCCTGAGGATCCATCACTAAGCGATGGGCAAGCACTGGGATGGCAGCTTCTTGAATATGCTTGGGTCGCACCGATTTATAGCCATCAAACAGCGCCAGGGCTTGGGCAATTTTCATAAGTGCGATAGAACCCCTTGGGCTTGCTCCCAATTGGACTTCCTCCGCCTGTCGGGTGGCATGGACAATACTGACCGCATAGCGTTTTAGATCTGGGCTGATATCAATTTGTTTGACCGCTTGCTTCAGAATAAAGATTTCTTCTAGGCAAAGGCAGGATTGCAGGTGCTCGATGGGATGCTGCTGAATTTGGTTGGATAAAATTTCAACTTCTTCTTCTAAGGAGATGTACCCCAGCCCAAACTGAATGGCGAACCGATCCATCTGGGCTTCAGGGAGAGGATAGGTGCCTTGGGAGTCGATGGGATTTTGGGTGGCAATGACAAAGAATGGGTCTTGCAGTTTTTTCTGGTTGCCATCCACGCTGACTTGGGCTTCTGCCATTGCTTCGAGCAGTGCAGATTGGGTACGGGGGGAAGCCCGATTGATCTCATCGGCCAAAATCAGGTTGGCAAAAATGGGGCCTTCATGAAAATGAAAGGTTTGATCCTTTGGGTTGAGCACCGAAACGCCCAAAATGTCCGAAGGCAGTAAATCTGGGGTAAATTGAATTCGCTTGAAATTGATATCCACAGATAAGGCGAGGGCTTTAGCCAACGTGGTCTTACCGGTGCCGGGGTAATCTTCCAAAAGCACATGCCCACCACTAAAGAAGGCTGCCAAAAGTTTGCGAATGGCGGGTTCCTGCCCTTTAACGACGGTTTGGATATTTTTGGCTAAACGCTGATAAATTTCCTGTCCTGGAATGCAAGTCTTTATTGGGGGCGGCGGCAAGTGCATGGGTCAATGCATGAGTGGGTTTTATTTAGGATGCCCAACGCGTTTGGGATGCGCTCCTCTTCATGCTTATTCGCCTTTTTCACTCACCAAAAGCGATTGTTGCTAAGGCAGAAAGCCGCCCAATAGAATTTTGGAGCCAGGGTGGTTTCCTGACTCCAAGACTCAGTAGATCACAAATAGTGACTTTCCCAGAAAACCGTTACACTCGATCCCCCTCAATCCCCCTTAAAAAGGGGGATTGAGGGGGATCGAGTGTAAGAAGTTTGCGATTTAATGAGACTAGATCTAGCCCTAGAAGAACGACTTTAAGCTTCTACGCTAGCTTCGTCACTGGTGACTTCATCAACCACCACTTCAATTTCAAAATCATTCAGGTGGGTGCGAAACTTAGGCCCTAATTGAACAATAAAGGGATAATTTGCACTAACAGGTCTACCTTGCCACTCTTGCAAAACAGCAATCACTTCACCTTCTAAGCCTTTAATATCAAAAGGTTGACTGCGATGCTCAGGATGGTGATACACAATCACTGATTCTTTAATGCGGATTTGATCACCCACTTGCATAGCTCTAACTTCGCTTCCTTTTCAGTCTTCTGCTGGTGCTGACTTATCCTAATGCGGATAGTGGCTTTATTATCTTTGCATAAGACGGGACATTGGCTTCAGTTATCACCCCATAAACCCAAGCTAAAGTCATGCGTTAGCCCCAGACTGAGCAACTGGAGTATATTGTTTGCGTTTAGAAAAGGCGAACACCAACACCGAAAAGGTGAGCACCCCTGCCAAATAAAACGGATAGCGATAGGTTTGGGGATGGTACTGGTTCACAATTAACCCCGCAATAATGGGGCCAAAAGCATTGGAAACGTTCAGGTATGATGCGTTGAGACCCATCGCCATCCCCTGTACTTCGGGCTTGGAATTGAGCGAAATCAGCGTGGTGATCATGGGCTGTACCAGTGCGTTAAACATGGAGAAAACCAGCGTCACACCAACAAAATAGACAATATTGGGGAAATCGGGCATCAGCAGAAAGGTGAGGCTTCTCATGAATAAACCGATAAATAAAATTTTGACCAGGCTGAGGCGCTGGGTGAGGATTCCAATGCCTTTGGCCTGCATCACCACAGACACCAGGCCAAATCCTGCAAATAAGATGGTCAAAGACTGACTGTCTTGCCCCAATACATGAATAAAGTAGGGTTGAAAGGCGAAGGTAAAAATCGTAAAGGTGGTGCCAATTAAGAAATTGATGACCAGCAAAATGCCCACCCGTGGGATGGCTAAACCTGTAATTAAGTTGCCCAGGCCAATGTCCCACCATTTCTCGGCTTTGGCAGCTTTGGTTTGGAGGGTCTCTGGCAAGGCAATTAGGACGAGGGTGAGGGCGATGGAGGCGATCGCACTAGACACCAGAAAACCTGACCCAAGTGAATACTGCTGAGAAATTAAGCTTAAAATAGGCCCTACAATAAACCCAAGACCAAAGGTTACAGCTCCAAATAAGCCAAATGCCTTGGCTCGGCCCTCGGGAGGAGTCACATCTGAGACAATCGCCTGGGCGACGGATACATTCCCCCCTGTAATGCCATCCAGAAAGCGCGCAAAAAATAGCATCGCCGCGCCGCTGGCGGTTCCAGCCAGAAAATTCGCAATTACGGTGCCTGCCAGACTGATAATTAGCAGGGGCTTACGTCCAAAACGATCGGAAAGCTTACCAATAACTGGGGTTGAAATAAACTGGGCGGCGGCGTAGGTGGCAAACAAAAGACTGGTTTGGAAATCAGTAAGCCCAAACTCTTTGCCATAGAGATAAAGAATGGGGATGAGAATGGTAAAGCTGAGCGAGTTCGCAAAGGCAATAAATAGCGTAATCCAGAAGGTGCGGGTCATGAACAGGCTCAGCAGAAGATATGTCCCATCATACTTTGCCAGTCTGAGCCTTACCTAGATAACCTGCCACGCCCCAAAGCGATCGCCATAGTAGTTCAAAATCTCTAAGACCCTAGATTCATCTTCAGATCCAGGCATAGGGGCATTGTGAATCCGCAGCCCTCCCACCTGACTCAGTTCGTAGTCAAAATTGGGTGCAGTTTGGGTCAACAGCTCAACTTCTATGCCAGCAACTTGGCCTAGATGCGCTGCCACCTCACGGTAGACAAACAAAGGCATTTTTGCCCAAGCAAGCGTTTGCGGAATGGTTGACATACGCATTTAAGGCTTAAAACTAAAGACCCGTACCCACTTCTTGAGGTGTTTTGACCATCGGGAGCGTGCAGCAGTTTACGTCATCGAGACAAACCTTGCCCCACTGCAACGCCCAACGGACTAATGCCACGCGGTTGTCGGTGGAGGTTTTGGTCAAAATGTTGCTGATATGGTTATCAACAGTGCGCTTACTGATCTCAAGCTTTTCTGAGATTTCTTGATTGGTTAAACCAGCGGCAACCAGCTCAATTACCTGTAGTTCTCGCTCTGAAAGCGCTTGGTTATCTTGAGGAGTGCCGTTCGTCATGCCCTGATCCCGTATAAATACTTAATGAGCTAATTGTAAACGCATTTTTAGGATTCGCGTAGCCTTTTAAGATCATCTTCCAGGTTCGGTACCAGAGACGACGGGTGCAATCCGACTCAGGTTTAAGGTGTCGTGATCGGTCATGAGCTGCTGCACGTTCCACTCGTTGCGGAAGAGCAATACAGGCCGTCCCCAGCCATCTTTGACCGTGGCAGCATTGAAGATTCTGCCCACTTTGTCTAAGACATCCCAGCCGTTTGTGACCCAACGGGCGGCGGTGTAGGGCAAAAGTTCCAGAGTGGTTTCAACGCCATACTCATTTTGGAGCCGGAACTGAATCACCTCAAACTGGAGCTGCCCTACTGCTGCCAAAATTGGGTCGCGTTTGGACTCGTCCACGGAGTACATAATCTGGATTGCGCCTTCTTCTTGGAGTTCCGAGACACCCTTTTGGAACTGCTTAAACTTAGAAGGATTCGGATTTTTGAGGTAGGCAAACAATTCTGGAGAAAAGCAGGGAATGCCTGCATATTCCAGTCGTTTACCGCAGAAAATCGTATCGCCGATCGCAAACATACCAGGGTTATTCAACCCAATCACATCCCCTGGATAGGCCGCATCAATGGATTCACGCCCTTGGGCAAACAGCTTTTGCGGACGAGACAACCGAATACTTTTGCCTGTGCGAGCGTGCTGGACAGTCATATCTTTTTCAAACTTGCCCGTACAGACCCGAATAAAGGCCACGCGATCGCGGTGTCTGGGATCCATATTGGCCTGGAGCTTAAATACAAACCCCGTAAAGTCTTCATGGGTGGGTTCAATGAGTCCTAGAGTGCTGCTATAGGCACCGGGCTTCATGGCGAAGTCTAAAAATGCATCCAAAAACAGCTCCACCCCAAAATTGGTCATGGCGCTGCCAAAGAAAATGGGGGTCATTTTGCCCTGATGCACTAGGTCGAGATCTAGGGCAGATCCTGCCCCAGACAATAGCTCTAGTTCTTCCTTAAGCTGGTGGTACAGCTCCGGCTCTATGAGGGATTCAATCCTAGGATCGCCCATTTCAAGGATGGTGTCACGGGCTTCTTTTCTGCCGTGTTGGCTGCGCTCAAACAGGTGGATCTGGTTTTTGCGGCGGTCAAAAATGCCCTTGAAGCGATCGCCTGTCCCAATCGGCCAATTCACGGCATAGGTTTGCAGCCCCAGCTCTTGCTCAATTTCGTCGAGTAATTCGATAGGTTCGCGTCCAGGACGATCAAGCTTATTGACGAAGGTGAAGATGGGGAGCTTTCGCATCTGGCACACTTCAAACAGCTTGCGCGTTTGTGGCTCTAGCCCCTTTGCCGCATCGATGAGCATGACGGCGTTGTCCGCAGCGGCGAGGGTGCGGTAGGTGTCTTCACTAAAATCTTGGTGTCCAGGGGTATCGAGCAGATTAATCTGGGCATCGCCGTAGACAAATTGCAGCACAGTGGAGGTAATGGAAATGCCCCGCTGCTGCTCCATTTCCATCCAGTCGGAAGTAGCATGGCGCTCGGCACGGCGGGCTTTGACGGCTCCGGCCTCGTGAATGGCACCCCCGTACAGCAACAGCTTTTCTGTGAGCGTTGTTTTGCCCGCATCTGGGTGAGAAATAATGGCGAAATTACGGCGGTGCGCTACGGCCTCGGCAATTTCAGCTTGTAGTTGAGTGGACATTCGCAGCCAGACGCTCTTTGAAACAACGGGTCAATCTTAATTATCAATCTCAATTATAGAGGGGACGCGCTGAAATTCTGTAGATCTTGGATGCCTCATGTTCCTCTAAGCCTCCTCTCATTTCCAGTCGATAAGCTTTCACAAAGCCGCCTAACGCCCCATTAAGAATGGCTCAATGAATCAACCCCAGGTGGGATGGTTCAAAAATCAATGTCTTCTGACATCTTCAACCGAATGTCCGAACGATATCAGTCGCGATCATTCTAGGGAGAGTCACTTCATGAATCGCTTTTCTAGCCCAATGATTGATGCGTCTCCTAATTTTTCAACATTGGTTGAGCTAACTCGCTTTCGCTCCTCCTCTGATCGCATTGCCTTTACGTTTTTGGTGGATGGCGAGAATGATGCGGTTGATTTAACCTATGCAGCACTCGATCAAAAGGCAAGGGCGATCGCCGCGCAACTTCAGCAATGCTGTAGAGCTGGCGACCGTGCCTTAATTCTGTATCCCCCTGGATTAGACTACATCACGGCCTTTTTGGGGTGTTTATATGCGGGAGTAGTAGCGGTGCCTGCTTATCCGCCGCGCAATGCTCGCAATTTCCCTCGGGTGGCGGCGATCGCCAAGGATGCTCAACCCACTTTAATCCTTGCTTCAGAGGCAACCCGCACCAAAATCCAGGCGTTTGAGGATCCGATTGATGGATTGATAGACTGTCGTTGGTTGGCGGCAGAAGGGGTTGCGATCGCCTCTGCGAAAGACTGGCAGGAAGTTGATGTACATCGCGATACACTGGCGCTGCTGCAATATACCTCAGGCTCTACGTCCCTGCCCAAGGGGGTAATGCTGAGCCACGGGAATTTGCTCCATAATCTCGCGTTGATCTCTGGCAGCTTTCAAACCCATCCTCAAAGTCAGGGCGTTAGCTGGCTGCCGCCGTATCATGACATGGGGTTGATTGGCGGCATTCTTCAGCCGATTTATGTGGGCGCTTCCATGACGCTGATGTCGCCTGTGGCCTTTCTTCAGCGACCGCTGCGATGGCTTCAGGCTATTTCCCAATCCAAAGCGACGATTAGTGGTGGGCCAAATTTTGCCTATGAACTGTGTATTCAGAGAACAACCCATGAACAGCGGCTGGCACTAGATCTCAGTAGTTGGGAGGTGGCCTTTAATGGCGCTGAACCGATTAATGCCGAAACCCTAGATCGCTTTGCCGAAGCCTTTGCACCCTCTGGCTTTTGTCAAGAGGCGTTTTATGCCTGCTATGGATTGGCAGAAGCAACGCTCATGGTGACGGGGGGGTATAAAACGAAACCCCCGATTACCCGAAGGTTTCAGAAAACGGCTTTGACTCACAAAAGAGTGATCGCCTCTGTCAGTGAAGCCGACAGCCAAATATTGGTGAGTTGTGGCTGCACCTTACCCACTCAGGCCATTGTAATTGTCGAACCTGAAACACTGAAGCCCTGCAAATCTGAGCAAATTGGCGAGATTTGGGTAACAGGGGACAGCGTAGCTCAAGGATACTGGAATCAACCCGAGGCATTGAATTTAACGTTTCGAGCACGCCTAGATGGTAAAGAAGATACGGTTTATTTACGAACGGGAGATTTAGGTTTTTTACAGCATCACGAGTTGTTTGTGACGGGGCGACTCAAAGATCTCATTATCATTCGAGGCCGAAACTACTACCCACAGGATATTGAGTGGACTTTAAGGCAAAGCCATCCATTGCTACAGTCGGGCGCTAGTGCTGCTTTTGCGGTGGAAACAATGGGGGAAGAACGACTGGTTATTGTCTGCGAACTGGATCGGGGCGATCGCAGTCCGGTTCTTCTGGATGAAATCGTTGCAGCGATTCGTCAGGCAGTGGCAGAGCAGCATGACCTAGAAGTGTATGGGGTCATACTGGTGAGGCTTGGGAGTATTCCTAAAACGTCCAGTGGGAAGATTCAGCATTTTGCCTGTCGGGAAGCGTTTCTGACACAGATGTGGGCTAAAAACCTCTTGCATCAATCTTTGCTCCCTATCGTATATATAGAAGTTGGACTTTCTTTAAACACCCTGCATTACCCCCCTCAGTCCCCCCTTGCTAA
>JANLSD010000311.1:0-18419 GCA_031362245.1 Acaryochloridaceae cyanobacterium OTE_25_metabat_464
GCGATCACCGTGCTGCGCTTGCTGTTGATCCACAATAGCATTTTTGACCTGGAGGGCCGTGAAATGGGTGTGGTTGAGGCGATCGCTTTTCCCCGTTGCATTCACCGCCAGGGTGAAATCTGGCGTGAGGTAATCTGACCAATCCAGGGTCTGGATGCCGCGATATAGCGCTTCAGAATCTTCGCAGGGAAACGCCTTGAGCTTGACCAGAATGCGGAACGGGAGTCTGGCCCAGAGATTGATGTGATAAAGGAGGGGGCGATCGCCTTCAAAGGATACGCCACAAAAGCCAGGCGTGACAGCACGGGCACCCAGTTGCTCTAACTCCTGGGCGGCGAGGTCTTCAAGCCCCCGTGCCACTGTTGCAAAATATTGAGTCATTGTTTTGGTTCGCACTACCCTAGGGCTGGCTGGCTATGGGTTTGAATAAATTTCTGCATCAGCACCATCGCCTCAGGCTGAATTTCATGGCCCATTTCTAGCTCGTGATATTGGACGTTGGCCCCAGCGTTCAGGAGCGCTTCGTGAGACTTGCGTGCCGCTGCAATCTGAACAACGTTGTCCTGAATGCCATGAATCATCAAAATGGGTGGGAAGGTTTTGGGCAATGGGCGTACCTCCAAAGGGTGGAGATATCCACTCAGCACCACAAGGCCCGCTAATGGTAGGTGAGTCCCTACGTCCAACGTCATCGCACCACCCTGGGAAAATCCAACCAAAAACGTTTTTTCGAGGGGGACGGCATCGGCTGCTTCTAAAGATGAAAGCCAATCTGTCAGCATCTGGCGACTTTCGGATAGCCCTCGGCGGGTGGAAAAGTCAGATAGGTCATACCACATGCGCCCACCAGGGGCCTGAGGATGGGGCATAGGGCCATTGGGAAAGAGATACTGATACCCCTGAAGGTTTAAGTAGGGCGCAAGGGACGCCAGATCTTGGGCGTTAGAACCCCAGCCATGCAATCCGACCAAGCGAGCTGTGGGGGTGGCGAGGGGTGGCGTAGGGTAGGCGATCGCAGTCAGAGACACAGCAGCACTCCTCACGGATGAATACCTATCCACTGTATGTCAAGATTACCTGTCCGCCTTTATGCTGTTAGAGGCATTGCATTACAGGTTTGATTTCCCCATGACCCGTCTGGCCCTCCTCAGCACCTCCGATAAAGCTGGCATCGTCGAATTTGCCCAGCGCCTCATCAATGAGTTTGACTTTGAAATCATTAGTAGTGGGGGCACAGCAGCGACGCTTAAAGCCTCAGGGGTTCCCGTGATGAAGGTGTCAGACTACACGGGCGCACCCGAAATTTTGGGTGGACGCGTCAAAACCCTGCATCCGCGTATTCATGGCGGTATTTTGGCCCGACGGGACGTAGACAGTGACCTTGTGGATTTAGCCGCAAACAACATTCGCCCTATCGACCTTGTGGTGGTGAATCTCTACCCCTTTGAAAAAACCATCGCCGACCAGCAGCAGCTTGGCGTGAACGATTTAGCAGCGGCGATCGAGCAAATTGATATTGGTGGCCCTGCCATGCTGCGGGCCTCTGCCAAAAACTTTGCTCACCTGACGGTTCTTTGTGCACCCGATCAGTACGGCACCTATCTCACCGAACTTCAGCAGCAAAACGGTGCACCAACGCTGGCGTTTCGGCAAGCCTGCGCCCTTAAGGTGTTTGCCCTCACCGCCGCCTACGACCAAGCCATTACCCAGTACCTGAGTCAAGCCACGGCTGCCCCTGCTGCCGCCGAGACCTTGCCCCAAACCTTTGCCCTCTCAGGCCAAGCCAAACAGACCCTCCGCTATGGCGAAAACCCCCACCAAAGCGCGACTTGGTACCAAAGCGGCACCACCCCAACGGGCTGGGCGGCGGCGACTCAACTCCAGGGCAAAGAACTGAGCTACAACAACCTTGTCGATCTAGAAGCGGCCCGCCAAATCATTGCCGAGTTCGCCAGCCCAGCGGATGAACCTGCGGCAGCAATCCTAAAACACAACAACCCCTGTGGTGTGGCTCAGGCCCAGGATTTGGTATCGGCCTACCAAAAAGCCTTTGAAGCCGATTCCACGTCAGCTTTTGGCGGCATTGTGGCCCTAAACCGCCCTATTGACGCAGCCACGGCCCAGGCACTTACTCAAACGTTTCTAGAATGCGTCGTGGCCCCAGGCTGCGATGCCGAAGCTGAAGCGATCTTGAAAGCGAAAGGGAAGGTGCGGGTGATGATTTTACCTGACTTACTCGGCGGCCCATCCGTCACCCTCAAAGCCATTGCAGGTGGGTTCTTGGCCCAAGCTGCTGACGAAGTTTTAACGCCACCCTCTGATTGGCAAATTGTGACCCAAGCACAGCCCACGCCTGCGCAGCTTGCAGAGATGTTTTTTGCGTGGAAAGTGGTCAAACATGTGAAGTCCAATGCGATCGCTGTGACCGCAGACCGCACCACCCTTGGCGTAGGCGCAGGCCAAATGAACCGCGTGGGTTCAGTCAAAATTGCCCTAGAGCAGGCTGGGTCAAAAGCTCAGGGTGCCACCTTAGCCAGCGATGGGTTTTTCCCCTTTGACGATTCTGTCCGCACCGCAGCCGCAGCAGGCATTAAGCTACTGGTGCAACCCGGCGGTAGTGTCCGCGATCCAGATTCTATTAAAGCCGCAGACGAGTTAGGGCTTGTGATGGCGATGACCCAAACCCGTCATTTTCTCCACTAGGGATTGTGGAGGGGTTGGACGCTCTACTGCATTCGATCTAAGGTGCGGTACTGAACGGCTTCCGCAATGTGATTGGCCTGCATCGCTTCGGAGTTAGCCAAATCTGCGATCGTTCTTGCCACCTTCAAAATCCGATCCGTCGCCCGTGCCGATAATCCCAGTCGTTGAATCGCCGCTTCTAACAACTGCCGTGATGCATCATCTAATGGACACCACTGCCGCAAATGACGGCTCTGCATTTGAGCATTACAGTAAAGCTGTGGTTCATCCTTAAAGCGATCGCAAGCCCGTTGTCTCCCCACCAAAACCCGTTCTCGTACTGCCTCCGATGGCTCTCCTTCACTTACCTGGGTCAGTTCCGATGGCTTGAGACGACTCACACTCACCTGCAAATCAATCCGATCCATCAGTGGGCCTGAAAGCTTTGCCCAGTAAGACTCTCGCTGACGGGGCGAGCAGGAACAGGCTTGAATGGTATCGCCAAAATACCCGCACGGGCAGGGGTTGGTACTGGCAACCAGCGTAAACTGGGCGGGGAACACAACGGACTGACGGGTTCTCGAAATATTGACAAACCCATCTTCTAGAGGCTGGCGCAAAAATTCAAGGACATCCCGCTTAAACTCGGTGAGTTCATCGAGAAACAAGATCCCGTGATGCGCCAGGGAAATTTCCCCAGGCCGAGGAAAACTGCCACCGCCGACCAACGCAGGGCCAGACGCAGAATGATGGGGACTCCGAAAGGGACGAGAGCGAATTAGTGTTCCGCGCTCTTTGAGTAGCCCAGCAACAGAGTAAAGCTTAGTCACTTCGAGGGCTTCGTTGAGGCTTAGGGCTGGCAAAATGGTGGGTAATCGCCTTGCCAGCATGGTTTTGCCGCTACCTGGTGGTCCCACAAAAACAAGGTTATGTCCTCCTGCGGCTGCAATTTCTAGGGCGCGACGGGCATGAGCTTGACCTTTGACATCCTTGAGATCGAGCGCCGTATTGAGCGCGTGTTCATCAATGGCCTGGGGTTCTGCTGCCGTGAACGGTGCCACTTCCTCTGGTTTGTGGAGAAAATCCACGACCTGAGCCACGTTTTCAAATCCATAAACCTTTAGACCCGATACCACGGCGGCTTCATGGGCATTGGTGTGGGGTACCACAATTCCCTTAAAGCCTAACTTGAGCGCTGTTGCGGCAATGGGCAATACACCGCTGACGGGATGCAGTACCCCATCGAGGGAGACTTCGCCTAAAAACAAAAAATCTTCAAGGTGGGTGAGGTTGAGCTGATCCGAAGCCGCAAGAATGCCAAGGCCAATGGGCAGGTCAAAACTAGGGCCTTCTTTGCGCAGATCCGCAGGCATGAGGTTAATCACCACCCGCCGCATGGGGAAGGCAAACCCAGAATTTCGCAATGCTGCCCGCACCCGTTCCCGCGATTCTTGAACGGCGGTATCTGGCAAACCCACAATAATAATGCCCGGTAGCCCACCGGAGACATCCACTTCAACGCCCACGCGAATGGCATTGATTCCAAGGAGAGCAGCACTCCAAATCCGAGCAAGCATGGGCAATAGGAGGGCGATCGCCCCACACTAAAAATACAGAATCCAAATTGACGCAGCGTTGCATCAAATGCTTTCAGAATAGCTTAAGTTTCAGCTGAAAACTCTCTCTAGAAAGGATATTCATGCATTTTGGAGTGAAGGGAGAACACACCAGGTTGGAGCCAAATTACAATTGACCTTAACAATCGCGCCCTCCACTACCGCAGCGCGATTACGGGACATCACGCTACCTTCCGATCGCGCCAAATCCCAGGGGGCATACCCACATACCGCTTAAAGGCTCGATTAAACGCGGCTTCTGACTCATAACCGACTTGAATGGCGATTTTGACGATGCTGTCGTCACTGTACTGCAACTGCTGAGAGGCCAACTGAAGTCGCCAATAGGTCAAATACTTCATAGGCGGCTGTCCTACCAATTCTGTGAAGCGAGCAGCTAAGGCTGAACGGGATATCCCCAGTTGGTCGGCTAACGCTGTTACAGTCCAAGGATGAGCAGGATCCGCATGAATCCGCTCTAGAACTTGACTCACAATGGGATCTTTCAGTGCCGATAACCAACCCACCTGCTGAGCTGGCAAATGCTGCATATAGTCCCGCAGAATCTCAATAAACATGAGTTCAACCAACCGAGTCAGGGAACACAGGCTGCCAGCTTGAAAGCGCTCTGTTTCTTGGATAATGTAGCGCACCCCCGCTTCTAATAGCGGTAAGGTAGGTTCCGCAAAGGCCCGAACGTGCATTAGAGCGGGAAGGGTTTGAAGGAATGGATACAGCAGCAGTTCTTCAAACTGTAAGAAGCCACAAACCAACTGGGTGACTTCACCTCCACCGCCATGCTTCAACATCAACGGCTCCGTCCAGGGTGGCTCTGGCAATAATTGGCTGACCATCACTGGCTCCTGATCTAGGCGATCGCCCAGGATATGGGAGTCTCCGTGAGGAAAAATAATAATGTCACCTTGGGAAAGGAACGTTTGGGTGCCATCGATTGCTTGAAGCCAGCAGTTCCCTTTGGCAATGATGTGGAAGGGCAGAATGTGTTTCGTATGAGCCTGCAACGCGGCAACAAAATCAGAGTGTGGCAAGGATTGCAGGAGCCAGGGCGCAGAAAGATCGGGACGGAGGTTAATTGCCCCTGAGAAACGAATGCTGTGAAGAATGTCAGAGAGAATATCCCTAGGCAGCGGGAGCAAGTCGGAGGGTTTCTCTGGCGTTTCAGTCAAAAATCTCAGAGCTTTAGTCATTGTCCGTTCAGCCTGAATCGTTCAATCTAGAGCTATAGAAATTTGCGCTCGGTCAGAGTCTATGGAAAACATGTAGCAACTTGAGCGCACAGGTAGCCTTTATTAATTTTAATCCTTTAGGAGAATTCTTATGGTTGTCCAAACGCTTACTGCCGAGCGACAAAATAAGACGGCTCGACTGGCAGCATTTCTCTATGGTTTGGTCTGCTATGTAATGAGCGTAGTAACACTTCTATATCTCTGCGGATTTGTTGGGGATTTTGGCGTTCCCCGTTCAATCGATTCAACACCCGCGATCTCTTGGCACAATGCCTTGCTAGTCGATGCTGCCTTGCTAGGGATTTTTAGCTTTCAACACAGCGTCATGGCTCGCCCAAGCTTCAAAAACTGGTGGACTCAGTTTGTTCCCAAGCCTGTCGAACGAAGCACCTATCTCCTGTTTACGAACCTCTGCTTGGGTGCTCTGTTCTATTTCTGGCAGCCTCTCGGGGGCACTCTTTGGCATGTCACAAATACCACGGGTGTTGCGATTCTCTATGCCTTATTTGGGTCTGGTTGGTTACTGTTGCTGGCGGCAACATTCTATATCAATCACTTCGATCTGTTTGGTCTGCGCCAAGTCTGGCTCTATCTGCGGGGTAAAGAATATACTCCGCTCAATTTTGCGACTCCTGGTGTTTACAAATATGTGCGTCATCCCATCTATGTCGGTTTGCTTTTAGGCTTCTGGTTCACTCCAACGATGACTGCAACGCACCTAGTGTTTGCAATGATTACAACCGCGTATATTCTAGTTGCCATTCAGTTTGAAGAACGTGATCTGGTGGATATTCTCGGCAAGTCGTATGCCGATTATCGGCGTCAAGTTCCGATGCTCGTTCCCTTTACTCGCCGTCGCCAGGGCGAACAATAACAACAAAACCCCAATCAGTTCAAAATACAACTATCAATGGAATGATCTGTATAGTTGCCGAAAAGCTTTAGTCCGCCGTCACGCTGTTGAACGTTAGGGGAAGAGTTATGACAGGGCGATCACCTTTGTGCGCTTGGCACTAGCAGCTTGAGTTTCCGACCAATTTACGGTCAAAACAAATGAATGTTGCAAAGCTGCCGCTATAGTTTCTGCAATGGAAAATCCACGTTGGTCTAGCGATCTTGGATGGGCTGGGTATCGGCTGGAGAATTCTTGGTGCGCGGCGATCGCCCCCATTCATTCCCCCTCCCCCTGATCTGAACAAACTCGCTCAATTTTGGCGAAGCCAGTCCACTAAATCGGCAGGCTTGGAAAAGTCCAGTAATGCTTCGCCTAGGGCTTCAAGCTGGTTTAGAGATAAGGCTTGCACTTGGGCTTGCTTTGCAGGGGTTACGTTACCGATGCGGCGGGCGAGCAGGCGAAGGATGAGGGCTTGCTCACGTTTCAACCCTTCCTGACGGCCTCGTTCTTCGCCCTCGGCACAAGCGTCTTGATACACTCTTGTTTCTTCTAGACGCAGACCTAGCATGGCTTCAACCTCTTCACGGCTTAACTTTGAAAATTTATAGACCGCTATGGTGCAGATCATGTCCATTATGTCTTTTTTTGAGAGGGATCCGGTATCTTCTTGATTGGTTTGCCGGATCAGTTCACGGGCCTGTTTTGGGGTTTGTTTTTGGGTGGCGATGGTGAGCTGGATTAGACGGATGCCGATGGGTTGTTCGGACAGGTCGCCTAGTTCGTCGAGGTAAATCCGCTGAATTTGAGGGCCGTTGAGCATGGAGCGATGGATGTTGAGTTTCTTGGGTTCGATGGAGCGGGAGGCCAGGATGATGATGCCGAACCAATCGTCAAAACTGTCCTGGTTGCGATTGAGATAAAACATGGTTTCGGTGAAGAACCGAAAGTAAAGGGATTCATCTTTTTGGAACTGAACTTCGCCGAAATAGACGATTCTTGGGGAAATGTTTTCTGGAGGGAGAAAGACGCCATCGATCCGAAATGAGGTTTCTTTGACTTCGATGGACTCGAAGCGATAGTCTTTGGCGTTTTCGGGTTGATGGTCAAGTAGGGTGAAGATGAGGCTGGGAAAACGTTTGAAGAGTTGGTAATAGATTGTGTCGGTTTTCAAGGGCTTTTGCCTGCCAGAGCTTGAGTGATTGTAATGGATGCTTGCTAAATATCTGTTGTATCTTTTGCGATCGCCCCGTCTCCACCAAAATCTGCCGCGAAGTCCTGAGTCTGCGGTGGTCTGAGCTGAAGATTGGCGATCGCGCTTTGTCGCTATCCTAGAGCTAGGATCGTGAAGCATCATCATCTGAACCAAAAAATTTGGATTGGCACTCAAGACTTGAGGATTGCGGCGAAAGCTACGCACCAAAAGTCCGCCCTCTCCGTCAATGGAATTCTCGTCACTCGAAATCAGCGCGATTTTGCCAAAGTTCCGAATTTGTTACTTGAGGACTGGTCTGGGTGATTTGTCGTTCAATTAGGCGGCTCTCAAATATTTTGTCCGAGAGCCGCTCTCGGACAAAATATTTGAATTGTATCGAATTACACATACTTTAACGACGCTCAATGGATTAGAGGATAATTAATGTATGGGCAATCGAAAACAACAAACCCATTAAAATCACCCGTTTATCCTCTCGTAGAAGGAGGGGTTTATGACCATCACAAAGCTTTTCCAGAATCTTCTAATCGCAAGCCTAGTGGTTGCAGTAGGAGGATTAGTCTTTACAAAGTCTGCTGCCGCACAGAGATTCCCTAAATTGATAATGCAAGGTTCTCATGGCGCGTTCCATATTGTTGAGGAAGAAGGCTCCAGTTGGAGCAAACCTAGTGGCGAAACAACTTTGCCTAAGTTGACCTCAAACGAAACGACCACACTGGAATCTCAAGGGACTGTTCCGATTGTGATCACGAGAGGGCCTCATGGTGCAGGTTATCTCGTGACCGAGCCAGGAATGGGCGGGCCTGAGGGCAGCGGAGTGTATCATGGTTTCCCGAAATTGATCTTGCGTGGATCTCATGGTGCAGCACATATCATATCCGAATAGGTTAAAAATCCAGATGGCCCAATAGGAGATTGATCACTGCTTAGCGCAGCGAGTCCGCACGACACTTTTAAGGAATGGGCTGACCCGCTGCCGCCGCCCACTTTTCAAGATCGGAAACAGGGTAAAGTGCCGAAATGGTTGCATAGGGCACCCGTCTACCCTGAGGTGTGGTGATATAAGGCTCACCATTTTCCATCTCTTGATCCGTTACAAGCTTAAGCGCCTGCGCCAACTTAAACCAGCGCCAAAACTCCGGCGTTAGCGTTGGCGTAAGCTGAAGCTGCCCTTCCCCATCTACTACATAAGCCGCACCAAGATAGCCCGTATTGTCATACATAAGCTGGTGAATGTAACGGTCTAACTCCTGTTCATCCTGAAATTGGGGACGATAAAAATCCTTAATCTGCTCCTCCACCCCAAGCTCCTTAAGGCGATTATGCAGCCCTCCCTTATTCCCCGCAAAATAGGCTCTACGCGCCGCAGAATCCTCCATAAAATGAACCAGAATTCTCACTGGAACACCCTTGTAGGTGAGCGTTGGGTAGGCAATCCATAGACCCATGCCCACTACAAAGAGGCTAAGTGCGGTACCTCCAGCCACAATAATGGGCCACCTCCGGCGTTTCTTTTGAATTGTGCTGTGTTGTCTGACAACCACAGATTTACCCTCTACACTAATGAAGTGATTCTTATGAGAACTGGCTCTTAAATTTTAGTCGTGTCCTCCCCCCGCCTTCACCCAGAGACCATAGAACAGGTGCGTCAGGCCGCCGACATCGTGGATGTGGTGGCAGAACATGTGGTGCTGCGCAAACAAGGTCGAGGGTTTGTGGGTTCCTGCCCGTTCCATGATGACAAATCTCCTAGCTTTAGCGTAAGTCCAGAAAAACAGTTTTACTATTGCTTTGGCTGTGGGGCAGGCGGCAACGTTTACAAATTCCTGATGGAGCTGCGCAAACAGTCCTTCAGTGAAGTCGTCCTAGACCTCGCCCAGCGCTATCAGGTTCCAATCCAGACCTTAGCCCAAGAAGAGCGTCAAGAACTCCAGCGTCAGATTACCCTAAAAGAACAGCTCTATGAAGTGATGGCGATCGCCGCCCAGTTCTATGAGCATTCCCTGCGTCAGCCCAGCGGACAACATGCCCTCACCTACGTTCAGCAAAAACGGGGTCTGAGCGAAGACACCCTTCAGCATTTTCAGCTTGGCTATTCCCCAGGCGGCTGGGAAACCCTGCTTCGATACTTTGTAGACCAAAAAGGCATCGCCGCTGAACTGGTGGAAAAAGCGGGGCTGATTGTACCGCGCCAGAATGGGCAGGGGTATTACGACCGATTCCGCGATCGCCTCATGATTCCCATCCACGATCAGCAAAGCCGCATTGTGGGGTTTGGCAGCCGCACCCTCACCAACGAAGAACCCAAGTATCTCAACTCTCCTGAGACAGATTTGTTCAACAAGGGACAAATTCTGTTTGGGTTGGACAAGGCCCGTAAGGCGATCGTGAAGCAGGATCGGGCGATCGTGGTGGAAGGGTATTTTGATGTGATTGCGCTACATGGGGCAGGCATCACCAATGTTGTGGCCTCAATGGGGACGGCCCTGGCCTCCGCACAAATTCGTCAGATTCTGCGCTACACCGAATCTAAGCAGATCATCCTCAACTTTGACGCCGATAAAGCAGGTCAAAAAGCAGCAGAACGGGCTATTTCTGAGGTCGAAGACCTGGCACTGCGGGGTGAGGTGCAGCTCCGAGTGCTGAACTTGCCTAACGGCAAAGACGCGGATGAATTTCTCAAAGAGCGCTCCGAAAGTGCCTATCAGCAACTGGTTGAATCGGCTCCCCTGTGGTTGGACTGGCAGATCCAGTCAGCACTGGCGGGCAAAGATTTAAAAGAATCCGATCAGTTTCAGGCGGCAACCCAGACCGTGGTGCAGCTATTGGGCAAGCTCCCCAACGCCACCCTGCGAACGCACTATATCCATCGCTGTGCGGAATGGCTGAGCCTAGGGGATGCCCGTCAAACCCTGCAAATTGAAGATGCGCTGCGCCAACAGGTGCGGGGGCAACGGTGGCATGGGCGATCGCAGAAATGGCAGCGCCCCGCTGACTACAGCCTCCGCGAATCAGCGGAAGCTCAGCTCTTGCGGATTTATCTGCACTGTCCCTATCATCGCCAAGATGTTAAAGAAGCCCTGCGGCAGCGGGACTTAGAATTCACCTTCTCCCACCATCGGTTTTTGTGGCGGCAGGTGTTGGGGATTGAAGATCGATCCGCCGAAGAAACCACCGAAACCCTGGCCCATCCAGAGCTAGAAGTTAGCCCATCGGAAATCGATTTAATGGATGCCCTCCAAGATCTTTGTACCCAGCACTCCCAGGAAATGCAGCAGGTCTATCACCTCATGCAGCTCAACGAAGCCACCGAGATTGAAATCCTCAGACCCATCCTTTCCATTCGTACAGCCGTTGCAACCCTAGAGCGAATCGCCTGTGAGAAGCGCTGCCGACACGTTTTGGAGTTATTGCAAGCGGCCCTCAAAGAAGCCAGCCGCGAGTACGAACAGCGTCCGATGTTGGATGCCTACCTAGCCCAAATGTTAGATGATGCCTCCGATGAAGCAGACGTGCTTTTGGCGGAAGAAAATCAGTGTTTTCAGGAGCTAGACGAGCTGAAGCGACTGTATTACCAAGAAAAACGCTACCTTCAGCAGATTGAGACTCAACGGTGCATTAGCATTAGCGAGTTGGGCACTGCCAACAGCGTCTTTGCACCGTTGAATTAAAACCATGAAACATCATTTGGGACGCCGCAATCTTTTGAAATTCATGGGAATAACGGGTGTAGGCGCGTTCTCAGGACTCTTCGGCAATGCTTCCTCTGTATTGGCTACTACAAAAAATATGAGCGCTGATGGTGCGCTTAATCGTCTACTGGAAGGGAATCATCGATTCACCCAACAGCAATCTGAATATCCCCACCAAGGGCTAAAACGCTTGCAAGAAGTGGCCTATGCCCAGCATCCCTACGCAACTATTTTGAGTTGTGCTGACTCGCGAGTGCCTGCGGAAATTATTTTTGATGCGGGGATTGGAGATTTATTTGATATTCGTGTTGCTGGAAATATTGTGACGCCGGAAGTGTTAGGTAGCTTAGAATATGCTGTCCTTCAACTCAATACGCCTTTGATTTTAGTGTTAGGCCATGAACGTTGCGGTGCAATTACCGCAGCGGTGAAAGGCGGTAAACTGCCTGGTTCGATTGGTACACTGGTGGCAGCGATTCAACCAGGAATTGATCTTACAGAAGGGACTTCAGATGCAAGTATTGAAAAGGCTGTGGTCGCCAATGTTGCCTATCAAATGAAGGCAGTGAAACGAAATTCACCTTTGATTGCTGAGCAAGTTCTAAAAAATAAGTTGAAGATTGTGGGGGGTCGCTATGATTTAGACTCGGGTAAGGTAGAAATTATTGAAGTAGGCTAGCGATTTTTGCGGGCGATGGATCCAGGGTTACAGGCTGTGGCGATCGCAAACGGTACGGTCTGACCAAACGTCAGAGGCTCCCCTGGCTCCTGTACTTCAACATGGAGATGCGGGCCAGAACTCCAGCCTGAGTTACCGCTGTAGCCGATCAGTTGACCACTTTCAACCGTGTCATTGACTGCAAGCGGTACCTTACCCTGAAACCCTTGTTGAAGATGCAGATAAGCAGAACGGTATCCGCCGTCATGCTCGATTAGAACGTAGTTGAATTGAGTCACATTTTCAGCGCCTCCCCCAGTATCTGGATAGCGATCTTGTACTGAGATCACTCGCCCAGTCCGCATAGCATAAACAGGTGTGCCCATGCTCGTTTTAAGGTCGTAGGCATATTCCATTCTGCCGCGATGGGTTTCTCCTCTAATACCCTGAGAGAGGATACCTGCCCCATTGAGGGGATGGCAAAATCCTCTCAATGGCGAAGCGACGGTTGGGTTCAGATTGTCCGACAGTGAACCCTCAACTCCGTTATTGGGAGACGTTTTAAAGGCATGTAGATTGGCTTGAAGCGAAGTCTGCCGCTCCAGTGTAGATGTACCGCCGCCTTTGGCATCGATTAAACTTGTACGGCCCGTCGATGGCTCAATGAGGGTTAAAACCTTACTGGAGGATAGAAGCTTAGGAGCAGCAGCCCCTACTGTACTCAGCGCAAATAAGACGGATGTCGTCCAATTACGCCGCCGCTGTATTTTAAGGACTTGATTGATTTGCTTGCGTGTGACTCTGCCCTGCTGAATCAGGATTTCGCCAAGCTTGAGCTGACTATTGGACTGCTCCAGTAAAGCCAACGTCAGATCATTCTTGGTAATCAGCCCTCTTTGGACTAAAACATCCCCAATACGAATTTTTGTTGGAGCATTTAACCAATTCTGAGACATAGACCCCCCAAGGCGATGAAAGAAAAAAGCGATCGTTTCAACAGACCGCTGTCCCAACATTAACGATTGAGAGGTGGCCTGAAAAGTAGCCACGGTTACAAAGGGATCATCCTTGAGAAGCTTCCGTTTCCTTTCGCCATAGAATGGAGACGAAAGCCTCCATCCTCACAGCCGCTTAAAGCCCCAGTTCGGGGTTTGTCTTAACTTAGTGGATCAGTTCCAGCGATCGCCGAACCAAAGCCTCCGCCGTAATGCCATTAAAGGCCATCAGTTCTCCTGCACTAGCAGTCGTTTCACCGCGCTTCCAGGCAAAGGTATCGCGTTTCGCCATGCTGCGAAGCATCACAGGTTCTAGCATTCCGCTTGCGCCACCAATGACCCCAATTAGCGCATCACCACCAAAGATTTCTTCAAATCGTGCATCACTCAAGAAGGTGCCATCGGCTTCAGAACAAGTGTCCCAGGCCACATCGTGAGGGCGATAGAGACGGCGCGGGTTCATCACTGAGACAATCCGAACGCCAACCCCTTCCGCTTCAAGGAGGGAAGCCGCTTCAAAGACTGGAAGCAGGCTCATGTCGCCCACCACAGCAAAGACCACGGTTTTTGCTCCCTTCACTTCTTGCAGTACCAAGGCACCTTCATCAAGACCCTGACGGGCCTGGGCAAAGGTGGTGCGGATGGGTAAGGGCGACTTGCTGGCGGTAATGACAATGCCCTTATTGGACGTTGAAAGTCCCCACTCGTAGGCAACCTGAATGGCATTGGCATCAGGCGGAAACAGCGGGAAGACGTTGCCATTACGCATCATTGCGGCAAAGTACGCTTCTACTTCAGGGCGCTGGTGTGTCCAGCCATTGCGGCCCTGCTCTAATGCCCCAGCAGTGAACAGCGTAATGGTAGAGGGCGTAGGGCGACGAAGTTCTGCCATTGCCTGAATCACCGTTTGCCAAATGGGTAAACCATTAATTGCAAAAGATTCGTAGGAACACCACAGCGTCCGGCTGCCCATCAGCGCCAAACCTGCGGCTAAGCCTGCACAGGCATCTTCGCTCAAGGGTTCGTAGACTTGACCGTTGGGGGTTTGGTTATAAAGGGCGTCCTCGGTGGGGTGAATGATTTTGAGGGCTTCGTTGATGTTACCAATCCCCGAAGCCTCGTTCCCATCGGCATTGGTGACAAGGTAGCGTTTGTCGAGTTTCCCGACTTGACCCACCAGTTTGCCCATCGCGGTGGTGGAGACCTTCGGATCGCCTGCCACAGGAAATTCATCTAGGGCTAGGCCACTTAAATCTGGCAAGGGCAAGACAAATTCTGTCACCACGGTCTCTGAAGCAGGGCCACCGCCAGCCCATGAGAGATTGGTGCGGACAGTATTCCAGCTTTCAGGGGAGAGCGATCGCCGTTTCAGTGCCGAAATAATATCTGGATTATCAAGGGTGTGGTGGGCATAGAGGTTATGGGATTTTGCACCTAGGGCGTGAACCCCTGCACCCTTAAGCTGCTTGAGGATCAAAATGGTGAGCTTGCCGCCCAAAGCCAACCGTGCCGCTTGATCGGTTGCAATTAAGACCGCCTCCATAAAGGCCAGCCGCTTCTGGAATGAAAAAGCGGTGCTATCGACGTAATCGCCCGTCTGCTTGGCATCGTCGTATTCCTTAGCATCAATTAGAATGACTTCATCAAAGCCGTTGCCCTTCCAGAATTTCACCATGCCTTCATTGGTTTGGAGAGACTCCATGCTGTGGTGTTCTTGGCTGTAGCCGTTCCAGACCAAAACGGGTAAAAAGTTGGTCACTTCTGGGTAGGCCGTATGGAAATGCCGCATGCTGCTAACAATATAAGGTTCGCCCAAACCACCGTCGCCTACTGTAAAGGGGAATAGCTTATTGCGGTGAAGGAGCGCTGCTGACATTGCAAAATGCTGTCCCTGCCCCAAAGGCCCTGCGGGGCCAAGCAATCCTGGAATTTGACCCGAGAGATGGCCCAAAAGACCGTGGCGTTCTCGGAAGCGATCGCACATCTGCTGTACGGTCTCAATCCCCATTTTTTCCAGGGATTTGTCCATAAACATGGCGCTATAGAACCCAGGGGCATGGTGGCCCACTTCTGTAAAAATGTTTTTGTGGCCCAGCATCACTAAGCTAGCGTAGGCTTCCACGGAGCTGGCAAACCCGCCAGGGTGTCCTGAGGCTTTGCTGGCAGTCACTTGCAGCGTTAGGTAGCGGAGAGCATCTGCGGCGAGGAGGGTTTGGTAGACCGCAGTGGGTTCAGTTGGGTCGGCGATCGCCCCCATTGTTTCGGAGATGACTGGTTTGCTCCCGTGGGCTTCAAAGTCAGGCCAAGGCTCTCCAAAGTATTGGATCCCTTCACAAAAACTCGGCATTACAGATGTGGAAGCGGGTGTCACTGCGGTCATGATGGCGACGATCCTAGAAATGGGCTGTGGAGAAGTGTAAATCGGTCAAAATACTGATGCGGCAAGCACCCTAGACACAAAAACATGGGCTGCAATGGCATGCCCACTTACTTATATCATCTCCCCAAAGCGTCAGGGATGATAACTTTCTATACTGAACATCTGATTTTCGCCTCAAAGCCATGAGACGAAAATCAGAGAAATTTGTGTTTGAGACCCGTACAACTTACAGGGGTGTAAGACCAAGTAATGCTTTCTCTCAAGGACTCAAAGGGACTGTAGGTGATTTATTAATCGAATCCATTTCCTTCTGTATCATACGGCTTATAATTTCAGACAAGCGAGGCATAATGATTTCAAAAGTTAATTTTTGAGAGGTTGCCGATAGCTGAGGAGATATTGAAATAAGTTTTCTTCCGATCGGCGTCTTATAAAATGCAACAAGGTCATTCAAGTCTGATTCTGTGAAATATTGATCATAAACTGGATAATAAACTCGTTGCAAAAACTCTTGATAGGTTGTCTCTGCACTCATATACTGACCAAATTCATCGAGGGCAGAACTCATATTTTGAATAGCTTTAGCATATGCATCTTTCTTTTGAGAGGGCGTAAGACTGCTAGAAGCATCAATCATCTGCTTCAGGATCTTCGGCAATTCCTGCTTCTGCTGCGACAAGACAAGCTGTTGAGTTTGGTCATAGGTTTGCTTTCCACCTACTATCTCTAATAGTTGATCAATAAGCTTTATTTTAGATTTTGAAATCAGATTTCTAGGAAGCTTAGAAGAAGATTTAGCAGGTGATGTAAGTTCATTTTGAGCTGAGGGCTTTAATGGCAAAGCATCTGCAAAATTATTCGATACTAGGGCTGTAGCGAATAGAATTATCCCAAAATACCCGATTCGATTCCACATGGTTAAGCTATCTCACAAGTTATTTCTTAATATTATTTGGAAGCGACATAAAATTGATATATTTAGCCCAGATTTTTTTGTAAGATTGGCCAAGCACATGGGCCACGCCGAAATAAGCGAGCAATTTCAAATTAGCCCTTTGGGGTTGGGATGAGTTTTTGTTACACTGGGGTGTAGTCTTACTGAGCTAAAAACTCCATGCAAAAGCGCTCTGTTGTAGATACAACTCAAATTATGCGCCGCGCTGAGGAGCTGATTGATGCATCCTCTAACCGATACCGCATTACTGTGCAGGTTGCCAGCCGTGCTAAAAAACGTCGCCGCCGCGAAAATATGGAAGATTTTGATGAGGGCGCAATGAAGGCGGTCATCCAAGCCATCCTAGAAATGTCCGATGAGTTGACCCAACCCGAAATTATTGGCGACTAACACCAACTCTGACACGGTATCGTAGGGGCGCAATGCCTTGCGCCCTAACATGGACTTCAAACGCAGCTGATCATGTTGTCCATAAATTCAATGTTTTAGGAGACAACACCGCTTGAAAATCCTAAGCCAGGCCCAATCTTTAGCCTACTCTGGCAAAAAACTTTTGCTGCTCAGCGGTGCTGTAGTTTTGCTGTTTGCCTCAACCTCCTCGGCACAACTCACCTCACCACCCGATGTGGCTCAGTTTGTCTATAAACGAGTGCCCACCCTAGCCCTAGAAAATCAATACATCCGGTCTGAAAACAACAAACAGGCCGTTGAGAGCACCCTCATTAGCCGCTTGGTGCAGTACCACAATTCGACGAAAGGGCGATCGCCCAACTACCGCCTAGACTGGAAAATTACCCTAGCGGATTACCTTGGCATTAATGAGGTCATCCAGCCAGAAACCTATCCTGGCTTTGCATTTCTAAAGAAAAATCCATTGGACAGCGATCGCACCGTCATCCAAAAGCTGAATGCATCCCAGCGCAATGCCTTAGTTCAGGCCCTTGTGGATGCGTTTACAGGAAGCCGAGCCACTGCGGCGATCAAAGCATCTACGCCGCCCGTCCCTCAGGCAAAACCAAAACCCGCTCCTGCCTATCGGCCCACCTTAAATCCCCTTCCGGCTCCAGGCAGCGCGAATTCCCTCAAAACATCACCCGTGGGCAGCCCCTCCACATCTGGCGGTGGTGATGCCCAGTTTTTGAAGTAGGGACCAATGGCGCATCAACTGCGGTCTGGCCCTGGCTGGCGCGTAGGCTGGGATGTTTCAGCACTTGCGTTTCAGGCTTTGGTAGGGGCTGATGATTGGGCGGTTGAGTTAACCCAGGCGGAGTTTGATGAGTTTTGTCGATTTGCGCTCCAGCTCAGCGATGCCATTGAGCAGATGCGCTCAGAATTAATGGAGGAAGAGGCGATCGCCTGTGAGGCTTCGAGCGATCGGCTTTGGATGGAGGTGCGCGGCTATCCTGATGCCTATCAGCTCAGCTTTATTGCGTTGACGGGGCGAAGAGTGGAGGGATGTTGGTCGGTGGAGGCAACAAAGGAGGTTTTGCGGGCGGTGCAGATGGTGCAGGTGTTTTGATGAGACTCCTTAAAATTTTCTTGAGCCTTACAAAAGATTTTATGATAGGCTTGTAAAGCATTACATCGGGGCGTAGCGCAGCTTGGTAGCGCACTACTTTGGGGTAGTAGGGGTCGCAGGTTCAAATCCTGTCGCTCCGATTGGTAAGAAATGCATCTAAAAAAGACCTGTTGAGTTTCATAAGACACTCTGAGGTCTTTTTTATTGACCATTTGAGGCTTTGATCATTCAAGGAAGGGAAATGCCTTAGGGTGCGGCAGATTCCAAGGGTGATCGCGTTGAGGAACGGAGTCTAGAAAAAGCGTTTTATGATGCGTGAAATCGTTGCCAAAAGCCCCAAGAAATCTTAGATTATTTCTTTGCATAGGTATAGTCTTTTATTTGACAGCAAGTGCAACGTTAACGTAAGAATTCAGGTCTGGGATGTAATTAGAGATAACTGGGTTGTGTCAATCAAGGCTTGGCGGAAAAACTCCAACGCAGATTTACCCTGTGCTTTACAAGTTTGAATCACCGTTAATAAAGCTGCTGTATTGTCCAATCCATCCATCGAACGCGACCCACCAC
>JANLSD010000291.1:0-2359 GCA_031362245.1 Acaryochloridaceae cyanobacterium OTE_25_metabat_464
GCCCTTGCCTTAAGCTAGTAGTTAGCGTCACTCGGATCTATAAATTGACCATTTGGACGTTGGTTCTCCTACAGAGGACTTGCACCTCATGAGTTCATGCCCATGCTGGGCGTACACACCAGGGTTTGCAACGGAACGGAGATTTACGCTATGTATGTGCTTCAGAATGCAAGTCCGTCCGCTGAAACCCGTGCCGTTAGACAGAAAATTATGTTACTTAATGCTAGATTTACTCTTTGATGGGAACAACAAATGGTTCAGCCAATCTCAAACCTAGCAATACCATCTCGGCTCATCACAATTCCTGTTAGTCATTACTGCGAAAAAACCCGATGGGCATTAACGAGGCTACAAATCCCGTTTGTAGAAGAGCGTCATATGCCACCCTTTCATCGATTTGCCACCCGACGAGTCGTCAAACGCTTAGGCTCAGATGAAATACCAGAGTCAGAGAGGAATTTGTCACCTATCAATCGATTTATTGGGCAACAAGTTGGTGGACAATCCGTTCCAGTTTTGATTACGCAAGGAGAAATACTGAAAAATTCAGACGAGATTTTAAGATACATTGATACGATTGTGGCGGAAGATCTGAAGCTATATCCAACCAATCTTGACCATCGTCAGCAGGTTGAAAACCTTGTCAACCCCTTTGATTCTATCCTTGGACCTGCGGTTCGCCTATGGACTTATTTTCATATTATGGATCAACCTAATCTGCTTCAACCTCTGTGGTGTCAAGGCGTACCTTGGTTTGAGCGTCTACTATTTCCGATAGTTTTCCTGTGGATGCGTTCTAATGTGCTTCAGATGTATACCATTAGTGAAGCATCAGCGCTCTCGGCACATGAGTCAATATGCAAAACTTTTGAGACAGTCGAAAATCTCCTCGCTGATGGTCGAAATTATTTGGTTGGCGATCATTTTTCGGCGGCGGATCTAACTTTTGCAACTCTTGCAGCAGCCGTTGTTCTACCAGCAGGCTATGGGGTGAAGCTTCCAGATTTGAGTGAATTACCAACTTCTATGGCAACCAGTATTCAAAGATTTCGTGAAACAGTTGCTGGGAAATTTGTATTTCGCCTGTATCAAGAGCAAGATCAGATAGTCCAACGGCTAAAGGTGTAAAGCTGTCTAACAAGCCCAATGCACACCTACCGCCGAGAGTTTATCTGTGAACGTTCAAGACTTCTACGGCGGGTGATTGGGAACGTTAGACCGCCTTGTTCGACCGTTATTTTCCCCTTCGCCTTATGTCTATTCGGTTAACTCCATTGCTCGCGATCTCCCTCCTTATTGGTGCCGCTCTGCTTGTCTGCGGCATCAGTTCAGATGCGGAGGCTTCATTTTATCGAGAGCGAAAAATTGAGTTTCCAGGCTTGCCAGAGTGGGATATCGCGGCTCGCGATTCAGGAATGTGCTCAGCCAGACAAAGAGAAGAAAATGCCCAGGCGATTACACTTTTTGCTGATCCAGGCAAATATCGTGGCGGAGTATGGTTTTTGGGCGTTGTATCGCGTAACCACCGTTTGAAGCCAGGTGCACTTGAAGCAGAAGCTCGTTTGTCTTTGGATGGGAGGCCCGTAGTCACGGGCAAGGCATTGGAAGTCGGGGACTGGGTCGGCGGCACAAGGACGGCAACTTATGTGCGTGTTGAATTTCTTGCCGTAGATGCACACATGGGCAGGATAGAGGCAGCACGCGCAGTGGAAGTGCAAGCGGACGGCTTAAGTCCATTGCAGCTTGGGTCATTGTCGCCGATTATTGCCGCAATAAAGAAGTGCCAGTTTGAGAGTTCAAAACCGGAGTTCTGGAAATGAGAGTTCCTCTTAACCGAAAGGTTAGGGTTATTGCTTCACATCCAGTTTCTTTTCCAATTTTTACCAACCTTAAATATCTGTAACTTCGGTGGCGACCGTCTTGCCGCAAAGGCTATACTTCAGTTACACTAAGGGTTTTGGCTGGCTTGGTTGCTCTGGTGTACAGCTTCCCTAACTACTGCATGCGCTGGACGGACGAATAATCGCTGCCGTGTGGTACGAGAGGGTGTCGCGTCCGCCAGTAATCTCATGGCCGTTAGCAATCCACAGCACTGATGCAGCTTCAGGGTGAAAGAAACTTAATGGGACTCAAGTTTAGTGAAGAATATGGAAGGGGAATTCTAAGAGGATTCAGACAGCTAAGATCGAAGCCGCCTTGGAGTCAATAATTTTGCGCTCACCACCTCACATCGCAAGCGCCAGTTGCACCTGCTTCCGCTTCCGCCCATCCTCTGGCAAAGGCTCAGGCCGATCGCAGACCGCCCCACAATGCTTCTGATAGGTGCATCTCTTGCAGTGTTCTCCTGTGCTTGGCTCCC
>JANLSD010000365.1:0-3075 GCA_031362245.1 Acaryochloridaceae cyanobacterium OTE_25_metabat_464
GTCAGTTGCAATATCAAGCAAAGCCACTTGTTCTTGGATTTTTTGTTCAGCTAATTTGCGTTCAGAAAGTTCGTTTTGAGCCTGCTGATAAAGCTCAGACTGCTGGATTGCAATCTCGACCTGGGTCGTCAACTGTTTTAGTAATTCGATATCCAACGATTCCCACTGTTGGCACTGATGGCACTGATGCACAATGAGGAGTCCCCAAAGATCTTCGCCCTGAAGAATCGGCATGACTAGTTTTGCCTGTACGCCAAACTGTCTGACAAACTCACGGACACAGGGTTCCATTTCTTCCTGCTCGACGTTGGCGACGGCACGAATCTTACCCTGGGCACAAGGCTGATGGAACTTTTGGGGAAAGACCTCTTCAGGAAACGATTGACCCAAAATTGCGGGGTAATCAGGCAACACAGCTTCGGTAATGACGGTGCCAACACCATCCTTAGAGAAACGATAGATGAGGGTACGATCTACCTGAAGGAACTGCCGCACTTCTTCTACCGTTGTCCGCAGAATTTCATCTAGGCTGAGAGACTTACGAATTCGCTGAGCGATCAAAGTGACTAAACGCTCTCGCTCTATTCGCTGCAATCGCGATTCTTCTAAATGATGACGCTGCGTTATTTCTAGCTGTAATTTTACATTGGTTTGAGAGAGCTGAATCGTGCGATTATCGACCTCTTGCTCGAGTTCATCGTGGGCCATTTGTAGCTGATGTTTGATATTTTTCTGGTGTTCGAGCGTTACTTTTAGGTTTGATACCAGCTCTGCCTGCTGAATGGCGATCGCCATCTGCGTTGAAAGTCCATCCAGTAAACTTAGCTCATCGGGCTGCCATTCATGTAGGGTTTGGCAGTGGTGAGCAATCAGCAACCCCCATAGGGTTGGCTCGCTAGAGGGTAGAACCTCACGAAAGATAATGGGAATGGTTAAGACTGATTTGACCTGGAGTTGCTTAAGTATTTGTAGGCGGCTGGCGGTTAAATGAACAGACGCATCAATATTGGTGATCGCCAGCGGATGACCCTGCAAATACGCTTCGAGTTGGGCGGCTTGTTCTTGCTGCAAGTCCTTATTCTCAATCCGACGACCTATGCTTGCGGGCCACGGAGGTAAAACAGACTCTGCCACAATTGTCCCGCTCATCTCGTGATTCAAGCGGTAGACCAAAGCGCGATCGCAGCCTAAAATCTTACGAACTCCCTCAACCGCAGTTTGTAAAATGTGTGGTAATTCAACAGAATGACTAATGTTTAGCGCCACACTCGTGAGCAGCTCACGCTGTTTCTGCTGCCGCTCAAGCTGCAAATGCAGCTTTCGTTCTGTGAGGGCATGAGTCACTGAACTAATCAGCTTTTGAGAGGTGAGCTGCCCTTTAATGAGATAGTCTATGGCACCCTGCTTCATAGACTCCACCGCAACCGCCTCACTCCCTTGACCTGTCAGGATAATAACAGACGGTAAAGTCTCTAGCTGCTGTGTCAGATCGTGGAGAAGTTCAAGCCCATTTACATCAGGCAGTAAGTAGTCTAGCAAAATGACATCAGGGCAGGCGCTATCGCAAAGCTCAAGGGCACCCTCCGCCGATTCGCACTCTAAAATGTTACAGCCTAAGCTCTTTGAAGATTCTAGGTAGTGACGGTAAGTCGCCCGATCAACCTCTGAATCGTCCACTATCAAGATTGAACAGCCTGAAGGTGACACTTCATCCCAGGGTCTGGTGAGAGTAACCATATTTAGGGCAAGTAGGGGACAATGAGTCTATGATTACATAGATCAAATTCCATCATTAAGAATTTCGCAGAGTTTGGATAAGATCGGATTGACCCTAACCTTTTCGTCACAAGCGCTATTAAACCCCGTCCATCATGAAAACCATAGTTTTAAAACGAAGGATTTAAGTGCCTACAAGGCTTTGTAGGCATACGGTTTATGGCTATTGTTAATTCTCGAATTAAAACTACAGGTCTCAACTTGGACGGGGTTTAGGTCACAGAATCAGGCAAAACCGTAATCTTAAACCAGTAGTCCAGCAAAATCTGGACTGAGTCTTTCAAAACGTCGATATTCATCGGTTTAAGCATGTAGCTATTGACGCCAGACTGATAACAAGCTGCAATATCCTTTGGATTTGAAGAAGTGCTGAGCACCACAACTGGAATGGTTTTGAGGGTTTGACTTTGTTTAAGGGCAATCAGCACCTCTCGTCCATCGGTTCCTGGCAGGTTAAGGTCCAAAATAATGAGTCCAGGGGTGAGAAGCTCGTCAATATTGCTGTATTCCCCCACTCGATTCAGAAAATCTAATGCATCATCTCCATCAATGCAGCGATGAACGGAAATAGAAACGGTACTGACTCTATTAATGATGCGGCTTAACGTTTCAAAGTCTTCATCACTATTTTCGATGACCAGTAAGCTGGATAGCGGCGGGCGCTGATCCTGTCTCATATCGGTTGCCCAAGGGTGAAGTAAAATGTACTGCCTTCGCCAAAAATAGACTCAACAGCAATGTTACCACCGTGGCGTTCGACAATCTTTTTGACGATCGTTAAACCCGCGCCTGTCCCACTCCCATATTTGCCCGTTGAGTGCAGCCGCTTGAAAATCTTAAAGATAATGTCTGAGTGTTTAGCACGAATGCCAATGCCGTTATCTTTAACGAAGAAGACAGTCTGCGCTGAATTGAGCTTGAGAGATTCTGGGAGCTGTAAGTTGATTTCCTCTGGCAAGATGTACCCAATCTCAACCCATTTTTGGGCTTGGTCATTGTATTTAATGGCATTGCTAATCAGGTTGGCAAATAGCTCATTAAACTGAGTGCGATCGCACTGAACCATAGGCAGCGGACGGGGGATCCGAAAGTCCACGAGTTCTGGCTGACTAATTTTGATGACATCCAGCACACCCTTAACCACCTCTTCTAAGTCAACGGGCTGAAACAAAAGCTCAGTGCGATTAAGCTGCGAATAGTAAAGCAAAGAATTAATTAAATCCTCCATTCGCTGCGTAAGCCGCATTAGCGTCGCTAGCTTGTGCGTCCCCTCCGCTCCCAACTGGTCGCCATAGTCTT
>JANLSD010000387.1:0-3891 GCA_031362245.1 Acaryochloridaceae cyanobacterium OTE_25_metabat_464
CCAATCAAAGAGGCGCTTGATCGACCAGTCTGGTTCCTCTGCCAGGGTGGTTAGGACGGGGCCGTGAACGCTGGAAATACCTTGAGTGGCAAATTGCCAAAGCAGGCTGGTTACATCCGAAAACCCGATGAGCCATTTGGGTTCTGGATGAGGCCACGGCCAATGTTCCAAAAGTCTTGCACCGCCATAGCCGCCCCGTCCGCACAGAATGGCTTTGTATTCTGGGTTGTTTAAACCGATTTCCAGGGCTTCACGACGCTCTGCATCGGTGCCCGCTAGGTAGCCCCAACGATGTTGATAGGTGGGGCAAAGATCGACATGGTAGCCCTGCGATCGCCAAATCTCCAGCCCTTTCTCGAAGGATGTGGTTTCTCGTAGGGCACCACTGGGCATGATCACCCAGAGGCGATCGCCCGGTTGGAGGGGGGGCGGAATTTGGCAAATATCCATGAAATAGCCTCAAGCTTTGCGTGGCGCGTCGGAATCATTGTAGAACCAGAACATCGCAGTCCCTAGGCTTCAGGGGCGGAATTTGCTGCGTCATCTTCTAAGGTTTCAATCACAAATCGACGGGCAAGCCGTTTATAGGTGCCTGCCCCAAAAAACTGAGGATAGCGATGAAAGCGATCGTAAGCCCAGACGAGCTTGCCATCCTCTAAAATCTTGACCTGTTGAAATAACCCTTTGCAAGATGGAATGAGTGATTTTGCGATGTCTAAGGCATCAATCCAGCGCTCATAATCTTGCTCAACCTCAGGTGCTACTACTTTAAAGGACATGAAAAAATATTTTAAAAATGCAGATTAAGCCGAGTATAAGTGCAATGAGACGCAAAATCAGAGTGGGTTATCCCGCCAAATGGGAGGTGCCTGCCTCCGTTCTTTGCACAACGCTAATAAATGCATCTTCAAGGGAGAACGGAATGGGGCGCGTGGACTGAAGCTGAAGGTGGGCATTGTTCAAAATTTCTGCCACTCGTGGCATGTCTGATTCGGGATGGTCGAGAACAACGTGGAGGCGATCGCCAAAAATGGAAACTCGCCACCCATCCAGATGCTGCTTCAGCACATCTGACGCCTGCTGATTGCGATCTACCCGCAACTCCATCAGTTGCCCTGGCTGAGACGCCTTCACCTCACTGGGGGAACCCTGAAGCACCATTTCCCCCGCCACCATAAATCCCATGCGGTTGCACTGTTCGGCTTCTTCGAGGTAGTGGGTGGTAACAAGTACCGCAGTGCCTTGCCGCGCAAAATCGTTAATCAGTCGCCAAAACTGTCGCCGTGCCAGGGGGTCAACCCCAGAGGTGGGTTCATCCAGAAACAGAATTTCTGGCTCGTGCATCACAGAAGACCCAAAGGCGACGCGCTGCTTCCAACCCCCAGGGAGCTTGCCCGTCAGCATATTTTCTTGGCCTGTTAAACCGCAGGTTTCTAAAACCCAGTCAATTTTTTGTTTGCGAATATATTGCGGCACACCATAGACACCACAGTAGAACTCAAGATTCTGCACTACGGTTAGGTCGTCGTAGAGCGTAAACTTTTGGCTCATGTAGCCAATGCGCTGGCGCAGCTTAGCGCTGCGGAGGTTTTGGGTTTGTCCTGCCAAAGAAATATTGCCACTGGTTGCTTCCAGTAAGCCACACAAAATCTTAATGGTGGTGGTTTTACCTGCACCATTGGCTCCTAGTAGTCCATAAATATCGCCATAGCGGATTTCTAAATCGACCTGCTTGACTGCTTGAAAGTTGCCGAATGTCTTGCAAAGATTGCGAGCACCGATCGCAACGGATGCGTCTTGCCCCGTCGCAAACGTCTTGGGCTTTACCCTCGGAAACTCAATAAAGGGTGGGTCTGAACCTTGCTGACGCAGGCGGGTCACAAATACATTTTCGAGGGTTACATCGGAGGATTCTAGAGTTGTCAAGGCCAGTTGTTGCTGCGCTAGGATCTGGCGAACTTTGGGTGCATCTTTCAGGGCGTCTTGGACAAGGACATCAATGCGATCGCCGAAGGTCTGCACATCCACGATGGTCGAGCCAGACTGTTGGGATTCCTCAAGTAATGCAGCTTCCGTGGCGGGGATATTGGGCGATCGCACTTCCAATCGCTCTAGTCCAAGATTGGCCCGCAACTGAGACAGCGTACCAATTTCGCGAATGTGGCCTTCGTACATCAGGGCAATGCGATTGCAGCGTTCGGCTTCGTCTAGGTAAGGGGTGGCAACCACAATCGTCATACCTTCGCTGGCTAAGGCTGCCAACACATCCCAAAACTCTCGCCGAGAGACGGGATCGACCCCAGTGGTGGGTTCATCCAGGAGCAAAATTTGCGGATTAGAGACCAAGGCACAACACAGGGCCATTTTTTGCTTCATCCCACCGGAGAGCTGACTCCCCAACCTGTTGCCAATTTGGTCTAATCCCATCAGCTTGAGATACTTTGAGCGGCGCTGCTGAAACTCCGGTTCTGGTACCTGCTGAAGCCCCGCACTATAGCGCAGGTTTTCGTCGATGCTGAGGTCAAGGTAAAGGGAAAACTGCTGGGTAAGATAACCGATCGCCAGTCGGGCCTTGCGAGGTGCCTTACCCAACACATCAATCTCTCCACCCGTGGCTTCCATCACCCCCCCGAGGATATGAAAGGTGGTGGTTTTTCCGGCTCCGTCAGGGCCAATGAGTCCAAAAATTTCCCCAGGAAAGACTTCAAAATGAATGCCGTGGACTGCCGTAAAGCTACCGTAGGTTTTTGTTAGCCCGACCACTTGAATCAGCGGAGCCAGTTGTGGGTCATCAGAGATGACTTGCTCCTGTAGGTTTAAGTTTGGCTGCATGTGAAATATCCTAACGACTATTTGTCACCTACAGCTTTGAACGCTTTCAATCGGATTCCTGGCCTAAAGGTAATCGCTTTTGAGGCTCAGTGATGTGAAATTAGGATGATCGCGCTCTGTTGGAGAGGGTGCAGAATTAGGAGAAATAGTGCATCATATAAGCATTAAATATGGTGCAGTCTATCTGATGCTGGATGTAAGCCGTGATATTAACTCTCTTTCTAATTTCAAACGCAACACGAGCGATTTTCTGGAGCGTTTGAGGGAGACCAAGGCACCACTGGTTTTGACGCTGAATGGGGTGTCTGAGTTGGTGGTGCAGAGTGCTGAGGGATATCAGCAGCTTCTTGACCGAGTGGAGTATTTAGAAGCTGTGGCAGGGATTCGACGGGGACTTGAGGAATTGGCTGAAGGCAAGGCTGTTCCGGCGATTGCAGCGCTTGAAGAACTTCGCGAAAAGCTAAAGCAGTCTTCGGACGTATGAGTTACCAGGTTGAAATTCTGCCCCAGGCGTTGAGCGATATCGAATCAGCGTTTCGTTGGATGGCGGGTAATCTTAGCGCTGCGATTGCTGAGCAGTGGTATGAAGATTTGATGATTGCTATAAAGTCTTTACAGACTTTCCCTAATCGCTGTACTTTGGCTCCAGAAGCTCAGGAGTTTCAGAGGGAGGTGCGGCAATTATCGATGTGTAAGGCGAAGAATTATCGTGTTTTGTTTGTGGTGGAATCTGAGAAGGTCTTTGTTTTATACGTGCGGCATTCAAGTCGCGCTCTGATGAGGTCAGACTCTGACGAAGAGGGCTAAACCCTGCAATGATTTAATTAAGTAGGTAAGCTAAATTAAATATAAAATAGATCGAGCTGAAACCCTTGTGGTACCTGAAAACTGTTGTAAGTTTAATTACGCCAACCTACTAGACATCTTCAAGAGCTGCAAAGCTTTGCCTTAAAGGGCTTTGCAGCTTTCATCAAGAATCTATTCAATGACTGAAACCTTTATTCTTCGTTCCAAATTCAATTTCGCGGAAAAATATTCGATATCTATAAAAAGTTTTTT
>JANLSD010000293.1:0-5055 GCA_031362245.1 Acaryochloridaceae cyanobacterium OTE_25_metabat_464
ACGACTGGTGTCTTTAGTGATGCCTAAACCCCGTGAAATTTCCCCATGTCCTTCTCCTGCTGAGGCTCGCAGGATGATTTTGGCGCGTAAGGCTATCTGCTGAGGGGTGCTCGAACGACGCAATAGGCCCTCTAAGTCTGCTTTCTCGGTCTCACTGAGCGTGATGGGCGATGCGGATAGGCGGGGCATCCTTTGAAGCCTCTAAAGCTGGTACCTCTCAATACTAGATCTACTTCAGCCAAGCTGTACTAGGGGTCTATTCCACCAAGGCTTAAGAACTTTATCAGAACCTGAAGGGGGTCTATTCCTAAGTAAAACCATACGTGTTGACAGCCAAAGTGATGAGACGACGAAACTACCCAGATTGCGAAAATTCGTTCTGGAATAGATACCCGCATTTTGGCCTATACTTATTTTTCTCTGGAAACAAATAATAAACTCGTTACAAATGAGCGATTCTTTCAATGGATTGCTCTGCATTTACCCCATCAATGGCAGACAAACGATTCGATAGCTTTTGCTTCGCTGTAGTTTTCGCGCCTTTGGTAGGGCGATCGTCTAACCAACAAAATACAATCGCCTTTCAACCGCAAGCCAAGGCAGCAGGGCGGGGGATTTGCGAGGATGGTGCTATCGCTGCTGTGGCTTTGCGAATGCTGGCTGGAGTGGGACGGTAGATTAGAGGGCGATCACCTGAACTAAAAATAGCGGAAGTCCAGCAATAGTGCTGCGGGTGCCGTGACTGACTGGCAGGGGGCATTCCTACAGCTCGGTAATTTGCCTCATTAGCAGCACTCAATGATGGGCATGTTTACCTAAAATTTCGGCAAAGCCTGGGACTGCTGCCGTTATGTCACTTTTTACAGACTTGCGTAGTTTATTGTATGAAGTACAGATCAGCTTATTCCTAGCACGTTCAATTTTTGCATCCGTAACACTTAAAATCGTATCAGCAGTCTTTTCGGTGTTTTGGGTCAGATATCTAACTGGATCGCCTGACTGCATCCCTTTTTCCCACATCGGTTCTAGGGCATTAATCGCTTCCGGCAATAGACGCTGTATTGCCCCTGGAATATAATCTGCACTTAATCCCTTCACCACTCTGTAGGTCGCCTTAATTGCCATTCCTGAAACTCCGCTCTTTGACGACACCTGTTCATCCATTAATTTGGCGCAGTCTACCGCAATTTTCGAGGTGATCCCTTCATCCGCCAATTGCTCGCTCAATCCCATTATTCATTTCCCTTTTTGATTTTCGGTTGCCAAACAGCTTTTTGACTCGTGAGACCCTTCTAAGGCATCACATTTTTTATCTTTAATGACTATAGAGACTTTTGAGAAGGGAAAACGCTTTGGCTGAATTCCTCATTTCTCTTGATGCTTGTCACGTTACCTCGGATTGACTCATCAGCATCCTTTTGCAGCCCTTGGGCTAGGCTGCTTTCTCCATCCAATCAAAGATCTTTCCCACTTTCTCCAGATCGATCAGTCCATAATTCCACAGCACTATCGGCAGCTCAGTCACGCTGGGCTGCTGTTCTCGATTCGCTAGAGCGATCTCAGCCTCTGAGAGTCCCAGCTCGTTTTGTAAATATTCGATAAAGCGCGGATCGTTCACTACTATTTGCCAATTTTCCTTGGACTAGGGTGCCCATACTCTACACCATCTCGTTCGCAAACGATCGCCCTACTAACGTAACGCAACGGAAGGAGATCGCACTTCTGCCAAAGCTCAACGGGAGAAGAAGAATATTGGCTTGGAATTAATGCTGTTGATAGTGTTTTGGTACTCTGTGAAGAGACAACACTTATCTGGATTGATGATTGCCAAATGGCTCTAAATCACAAGGCTGCTACAAAAAGAAAGGCAAAAATGCCGATGAAATTGAGCGTTCGACCTCGACTGCTCTTTTCTGCTTTAGCGGCGGCTACCACTTCGTTATTAATTCCCTCATGGGTTCATTTACCCACCCGTTCACTCTGCATCTGGGACGCGGGCATGTTTTGCTTTCTCATTCTCTCTTGAATTGGAATGCTTAAAGCAACGCCTGAATCGATGAGCCGTAACGCTAAACTGCAAGATGATGGTCGCGTCGTTATTCTCAGCCTAATCCTAACCACAGCTTGTGCCAGCATTTTAGCAATCGGGTTCATCCTCCAAGATTCTAAAGGCTTATCTCCTGCCTTACTTTTCTTCCATGTTGTGCTTTCGGTGCTTACCATTATCGGTTCCTGGCTGCTCGTTCATACAATTTTCGCTTCACACTATGCCAAAGACTATTACCAGGACGATCCCTCGACTTCTGAAATAGATGACATAGGCGGGTTAGAATTTCCAAATTGTACTCAGCCAGACTATTGGGACTTTCTCTACTTTTCTTTCGTGATTGGCATGACTAGTCAAGTTTCGGACGTACAAATTCTTTCACGACAATTACGACGTCTCGCTTTATTTCATAGTGTGCTTTCCTTTTTCTTCAACACGGCAATTGTCGCAATGAGTATCAACATCATCGCCGGATTGATTGGCGGGAAATAATCCGCGCTTGGGTGATCCTGCGATCGCCGCGCAAGCATCACCACAGCTACAGAACGCGATCGCCCCTCAAGCCCATGCCAAACTCCTGCCTTAACTCAAGCAATGTCGGTAAAAGAGCGATCGCCACACTAACGCAAAGCAACGGACTGCGATCGCACTTGCGCCATTGCTCGGCGGGGGAATGGCGATCATTTTGCATTGGCTCAGCGACTCCCCTAGCTCTGATGCCTTCGCTATGCGTCAGTATGACTGACCTATCTTCGAGCTGGCTGGGCGGGGGCTTTAGCGAAGGGTTGAGCGATCGCTTTTCGAGCTTGACGGCTGAAGGGATTATTCTGCTTTGAAGTAACTTTTGTACTTATCATATTAATCTATTCCTGGAAAAGTCTGCAAAAAGGTTTTCACTTTTTTATAACGTTTTGATGGATATTGACCGCGTATTGATTGAACTGCCTCATAATTCTCATTCCATACCTCAAGAAGATGGGCTAATTCCTGAAATTTGGGATAAGATGCTTCATGCTTCTCTCCTAGTGCAATGTATTGAAGGATTCTAGAAAATGTATCTGTATTTCTTTCCTTTTCAGGAATATTTATAATTTTTCCTAGGTTTTCAAACAAACTCTGCTCAGCAAAAATCCTAACTTTTAACCCCTTTAAATCCAATAAATCTTGACGCTCCAGATTTTTAATAATATCTGATATCTTTCTAAGGATCGAGTAATCACTTAGTTTATATGTCTTGAAGGCGGCTAAAAGTCTTAAGCCCAGTTCGTGTTCAGATAGACTTTCGAGCTGCTGAACATAATTTCGTAGTGCGGTCTTCCCTTCCTCACTGCTCATTGTAGGATAAACTTCTGCAAACTTAGGCTGTAGATATACCTTGAATGAAGCAGGCGTAGATAGCTTGATTAATAATGAATTTACATATTCATAAAATTCATTAAATTTTTTACTTTGATGGTTGATTTCTATTTGTTCAAGTGCAATAAAAGACTTTTTAGTTTTCATACCTACCTGAAGTAGTTGAGCATACTTCTCAAGGTTTTGACTAGTTGTTCTATTTTGTGCTAAATCATATTTAATTCTAACAAAAGCTAAAAATTCCTTGCTGCCAAACTTCTCGATTTCAATAGATGTTGCTCTACGGAATAGTTTTATTCCTTCGCTCAGCGCTGCGTCATGAATGCCAATGACTGAATCAGGAATTTCTTCTTTATAAAATAAGCGATTGATCCGCTCCCAGAGGCTTAGCTCTCCAACTAGGGGTCTATTCCACCAAGGCTTCAGAACTTTATCAGAACTTGAAGGGGGTCTATTCTTAAGTAAAACCATAAGTGTTGACAGCCATAATGATGAAACGACTAAACTATCCAGATTGCGAAAATTCCTTCTGGAACAATTCCCAGTATTTTGGCGTATACTTATTTTTCTCTGGAAACAAGTAATAAACTCGTTACAAATGAGCGATTCAGCCTGAGAATCGCTTTGCTTTTTCCAATTTAAGGCAGACAAATGATTTGCTGTAGTTTTCACAGCTAAAGCAAGGCGATCGCACCACATCCACTAGCAAACCTGCCAATGATCGACGATCTGAATCTCGGTAATCTGATCGCACGGATACAGGTGGACTGGGGCTGAAGTGATGATAATGCGATTGTCTAGCTTCAGCCCTAGCATTCCAGTAGGCTTGCCCATCAATCGACTCCTGTGCTTTGGCAAGATGATCGCTTATTTTCTGCAAAGAGAGCAGTGCGGGGGCTTTCGATTCGGGGTTTCTTGCAACGTCACAAGAAGCCAAAACGCTTAATACCACACTGTCAACTGGGACAAAGTAAAGCTGGTGGACTAGATCAACTTAAATCTCTTCTAGCTCATTTAGTTTTTTTTGTAGTGTAGCTTGTAATTCAAGAAGAGTCTTTTTTAATTGACTGCGTTCCTCTATAGAAAATGATGATATAGATTTTTGGTTTAAATTTGAAATTTGTTCATGAGCTTTATTAAATTGATAAATAATCTTAGTTTGTTTAATATTTGGATTAACCCTGGCTTTTAATGCAGCCAAAGATAGATCCACTTCAATAACTTCTTCTAACAACTCTTTCCTGAGTTCCTTTTCTTGAATTCTTCCAAGAATAGTAGCTTTTGTATATTGTAATTTTCCAGAATTGTAAGCTTTTAATACATCATCTGGCAGTTCTAGCAAAGGAAGTCGAGAAGTAATAAATGTTTTAAGACTTATATCAGGTGCAACTTCATTAAAGACAGATTCTATTATTGTCTGAAGTTTAGTGTCAATTGAGGATTTTCCCTCAGACGCATTTTTATACTGATATAAACTTTTAATTGTATTAGGACGATCTTTATTTAGAGTCAGCATAAGAAGGTAAAGTAATTCTTCAGTGTCATCTAAGGCGTTTAAACTTTTACGTCGAGCATTCTCGATTCTTGATAACTTGACCGCAGTGATGTCATCTACCTCAACAATATCAGCAGAAATTTCAGTTAATTCAGCT
>JANLSD010000296.1:0-3614 GCA_031362245.1 Acaryochloridaceae cyanobacterium OTE_25_metabat_464
ATTTTTCAAGGAATGCATCCCATGACTTTTCATCTTGATCCTCAGCGTCGCCATGATTTTGTATTGATTTTTGACGTAACGGATGGCAATCCAAATGGTGATCCTGATGGCGGGAATATGCCCCGTACTGATGCTGAAACTTCTCACGGGCTGGTCACTGATGTTTGTCTTAAGCGTAAGATTCGCAACTATGTTTCCACCTACGCTGAGTACGAAGCGACTGAGGAGCAAAAGCAGCGACTGAGCATCTTTGTTGAGCATCACGGCATATTGAACAACCAGATTCGCCGTGCTTATATTGCACTGGGGATTCCAACGGGTAAGCCCTCTAGTGACATCGTGAAAGATGTGGATGTGCTTGAGGTTTTGCGTGAGTATAAGCATCTGTTGCCTGCGGCTTTTACGTTTACGGATAGTGAGGGCGTTGCCGAAGAAGATGTGGTACCGACGTTGGCTTATTCTGGTGAGCTGACTGATATTGAGCTAAAAGAGGAACTCGAAAAAACAGAGGAGATATATCAGCACAAAGCAGTTAAGAAATTTATTGATGCGTTAGTTAAAAAAGCAGGCAAGCCAGAGAAGAGTAAAGCTAAGGCTCAGGAGGCTCGAACTTGGATGTGCGAGAATTTCTATGATGTGCGGATGTTTGGGGCTGTGATGAGCACCGGATTGAATGCAGGCCAAGTGCGTGGGCCAGTGCAGCTTACGTTTGCGCGATCATTTGACCCAGTATTACCGCAAGATTTGGCTGTGACTCGCGTTGCAGTGACTGATGCGAAAGATGCTGAAAAGCTGCAAACCATCGGGCGTAAAACCCTTATTCCTTATGGTTTGTATATGACGCGGGGTTTCTACTCACCGTCTTTGGCAGCTCAAACAGGTGTGACTGAAAAAGATCTGGAAATATTTTGGGAAGCGCTTGTCAAAATGTGGGATTTTGATCGCTCTGCCAGTCGAGGCATGATGGCCCCTCGTGGTCTGTACATCTTTTCTCACGAATCTAAGCTAGGCAATGCACCAGCCCATAAACTTTTTGAGCGAATTCAGGTGCAATTAAAACCAGAAATCACCGTACCCAGAAAATTTGCAGACTACGACGTTAGCATTGATGCAGACTCGTTACCGAGTGGCGTTACGCTAACCCGCCTAACTGAAGGTTAATTGATGCAGCCTGACAAGTAACATATCTTGCCTAGAAGTACAGTTCGCAGTATTTTTAGGCAAGTAGGCTGGGACTGGCTGCCATAATAAGGACAAAAATCATGTTCTATCCCGCAGCTATTCATAAAGATCTTGAGAGTGCCTATGGCGTTACCATTCCTGATTTACCAGGGTGCTTCTCTGCTGGAGACACCATAGAAGAGGTGATCGCCAATGGGACACAGGCGATCAAGTGTCACATCGAAAGTCTGCTCATTGATGGTGAAGACATTCCCATGCCAGGAAACGTAGAACATCACCAACAGAATCCAGACTATGAAGATGTAGTTTGGGCAATCATTCCAGTTGATTTATCAAAACTCTCCAGTGCATCTAAGCGAGTCAATATTTCCGTTCCAGAGAGAATTCTCGGTAAAATTGATGCGTTTGCTGAAGGTCGAGGCGAAACGCAATCGGGGCTAATCACAGCGGCTGCTTTGGAATATATTCACACTCGTTCTCAAGAAGTTGCCTGAGAAATCAAAGATGATGTCATCAGAACCGAACAAAGCACTCAATCCGCTACAGCTACCAAAGCCTTCTAAAGGTTCTAAGTTTTGGCTGCAAGCTAGCCAATCATCATTAAGTAGAGTGTGGGGAAACACTAACGATGATATATACGAGCAGTTACTCAAAAGTAATGCTGCTCAAGACTCTACTCAGAATGAGGTTTAGTAAAATCTAGCTAAAATTGTCTAGCCATTATCATAAGGGCAGAGCGCATCATGTATTTAGAGGTCTTGCCATGCTAGAGCAGCCACTCAAAACCCCACAGAGCCATAGCCTGTATGAGCAAGACTTCTATCAATGGACGCAACAAATGGCGACTGTTCTACGGAACGGTCGCTTTGACCAGCTCGATATCGAAAACATTGCCGAAGAGATTGAGAGCTTGGGACGCTCTGATAGACGAGAACTGAAAAGTCGATTAACTGTGCTGCTCATGCATTTGCTGAAGTGGCACTATCAACCAGAACAACGTAGCAATAGCTGGCGAGCCACCATCACAGAACAACGAATCTGCATTCTCGACCTCCTTTCAGAAAGCCCAACCCTAGTCAATTACTTACAAAGCGAAGTGGATCGATGTTACAACAATGCCAAAGATTTAGCTGCGGACGAAACAGGACTTGCCCCAATCACATTTCCTCCAGATTGCCCTTATTTATTGACTGAAGTTCTAGAGCAAAAATCTTTGACAGATTAAATTAAAAGGGAATTCATTATGATCGCCCAAGCACAAGAAATTCGCACCTATAGCCCTGAAGAATACTTAGAGTTAGAAATACCTTCTGAGGAAAAGCATGAGTATATTGATGGAGAGATTAGATTAATGCCAGGTGGAACGCCAAATCATAATCAAGCCATTGGCAATCTTTATGCTGCACTTAACTTTGCCCTTAAACGTAAACCATACCGTGTCTTTTTTACGGATCAGCGACTTTGGATTCCTCGCAAACGAAACTACACCTACCCAGACATTATGATTATCAAAGGGGAAATACTGTTTCAAGAAGGACGCAAAGATACCATTACAAACCCTTCAGTCATAATTGAAGTGCTCTCGAAATCAACGCGCAACTACGATAAAGGCGACAAGTTTACAGCCTATCGCAGTATTCCTACATTTCAAGAATATATTTTAATCGATCAATATACTCAGAATATTGAGCATTACGTCAAAACCGAACAGAAAAAGTGGACTTTCCGAGAATACGATGAAACTTGCAAAACGCTGGTTTTTGAATCATTACCGTTTGAAATTTTGCTAAGCGATCTCTATGACCAAGTTGAACTTGAGCCTGCCGAAGCTGACATAGATGCATAGATAAATGGGCATCCTAAAGACAGATGCTGTCTCTGGCTAAAACTGTGTCAGATCCTGAACACTACGTGATGATTAGTGCGCTTCAGCACTATGCCTATTGCCCCCGTCAATGTGCCCTCATTCATATCGAAAAGGTATGGGATGAAAATCTCTATACTCTGCGAGGACAGCGTGTTCACGAAAAAGTTGATACTCCTGCCGATGAACAAATTGGTGAGGTGCGAGTTGAACGCGCTATGCCCCTCTGGTCTCACCAGCTAGGGCTGACGGGTATTGCGGACGCTGTGGAGTTTTTAGCAGACGGTACACCGTACCCAGTGGAGTATAAATCTGGTTCGCGTAAAATTCGGTTGGCGGACAGCATACAGCTTTGCGCTCAAGCTCTTTGCCTAGAAGAAATGTTGAACCGCACGGTGAGCGCTGGGGCGATTTTTCACCATGCTTCACGACGGCGACGTGAGGTGAGACTAGATGAAAAACTGCGATCGCAGACCAAGCAAATCATTGAGCAAGTGCGATCGCTCTTTGATGCGGCGCAATTGCCCCCACCCGTTGCAGACAAGCGCTGTCCCGATTGTTCGCTGAT
>JANLSD010000029.1:0-20503 GCA_031362245.1 Acaryochloridaceae cyanobacterium OTE_25_metabat_464
TTTGCAACAGTGGCACGGGGGCTTGAAGACCTCGCCGCCCAGGAGTTAGAGCAACTGGGTGCCCGTGCTGTCACGCCTGGCTTTTGTGGCGTATCCTTTGAAGGCGATCGCCCCCTCCTCTACCACATCAACCTCTGGGCCAGACTCCCGTTCCGCATTTTGGTGAAGCTCAAGGAATTCTCCTGCGAAGATTCTGAAGCATTGTATCGCGGCATCCAGACCCTGGATTGGTCAGACTATCTCACGCCAGATTTCACCCTGGCGGTGAATGCAACGGGGAAAAGCGATCGCCTCAACCACACCCATTTCACGGCCCTCCAGGTCAAAAATGCCATTGTGGATCAGCAGCAAGCGCAGCACGGCGATCGCTCTAATGTGGATACCCAAGAACCCGATGTCCAGATTAGTGTGCATATTGACCGTGATTGCTGCACCGTGAGCCTCAATAGTTCTGGTAATAGCCTGCATCGGCGTGGCTATCGTCCAGCAGTGGGGGCTGCACCCCTTAAGGAGTCTTTGGCGGCAGCATTGATTCAGCTTTCGGGATGGCAGCCAGACCAGGCATTCTACGATCCGCTCTGTGGGTCTGGTACGTTGCCCCTAGAAGCCAGTCTCAAGGCGCTCAATATTGCGCCAGGGTTATTCCGCGATCGCTTTGGGTTTGAGACTTGGCCTGACTTTGACCCCATGTTATGGGCCTCGCTGTTGCAAGAAGCAAAGGCCAGTCAGCGCGATAGTCTGAGTGCGTCCATTGGGGGGAGCGATCGCAATGGAGAGGTGGTGGAACAGGCGATCGTCAATGCCCAAAACTGTGGGGTTAGCAATCATGTTTGGTTTGCTGAGATGGATTTAGCGGAAGTATCAGCCCCTGGGCCGAGCGGTGTTTTGTTCTGCAATCCGCCCTACGGAGAACGGTTGGGCCAAGATACGGATTTGGGAGCGTTTTATAAGCTATTAGGCGATGTACTGAAGCAGCGCTTTAAGGGTTGGACGGCGTTTGTGTTGAGTGGCAATAAAGAACTTTCACAATCCATTGGTTTAAAATCCTCCCAACGGACGAATGTTTTGAATGGGGCCTTGCCTTGTCAGCTTATGAAGTATGAGCTGTACTCGTGAGGGACAGGCATTTGCAAAACATTGCTAGAACAGTTGAAATAGCTGTCTTTAGGGATGAACGCTAGCAGGTTGTCGGGGAAATCATTAAACAGGCGGAGATCCCCCTAAATCCCCTTTTAAAAGGGGGACTTTGAATCTATTCCCCCCTTTTTATGGGGGGCTAGGGGGGATCTCCGACAACCTGCTAGGGTGGACAAAGTTCAGTCCTTCAATGCAAGAGAACGTGGTGGGGAAGCTCTAAAATAAAAAAGCCGCACCGTTACAAATAGATGCCCTTAACGCTGCTGATTGTGGAGGATGATCCGGCGATCGCGCTGGCGCTGGCCGATCATTTTGAATCTGAACGCTATGGAGTTCTCTCGTCTTCAACGGGAGAATCCGCGTTGGAAATGCTGCATCACTATCATCCCCATCTGGTGATTTCAGACATCACGCTGCCCAAAATGGATGGCTATGAGCTGGTACGAAACATGAGAATGCTTCCTGCCCATCGGCTTCTACCCATTATTTTGCTGACCGCACGGGGACAAGTTGAAGACCGTGTACGTGGGTATCAATTGGGCTGTGATGTCTATATTTCTAAGCCCTTTGATCTTTTAGAGCTTTCGGCGGTGGTGCGTAACCTACTCGATCGCGCCCAAATGCAGCAGGCTGAATGGCAGGTGCGGGCGCAGCCGCAAGAGTCAACCACGCGTCAACTGAACCCTGATGATATTGGGTTAACGGAGCGTGAAAGCCAGGTGTTAGAACTGCTCTGTCATGGGTTATCGAACCGTCACATGGGCTTAAAGCTCAGCCTGAGTCCACGGACAGTCGAGAAATATGTGAGTCGTTTGCTCCAAAAAACAGATACCAGTAATCGGACTGATTTGGTGCGCTATGCCATGGAGCATGAACTGGTGGAACGGCGATCGCCTAAGTCGTCCGATTGGCCTTCAGAAGATCTTGAGTGACGTGATCGAGTAAGCCACCACAGGCATCTCGTAACAGATCAATCACATGGTCAAACCCGTCAGGGCCGCCATAGTAGGGGTCAGGGACTTCTTTCTCTGCTGATCGCGTACAAAAGTCACACATGAGGCGAACCTTGGAGTGGTAACGTCCGGTGCGGTCGCTATTCAAAAGCGTGCGATAGTTATCCCGATCCATTGCCAGAATTAGGTCAAACTGCTCAAAGTCCGCTGACTCTACTTTGCGACTATGGCCTGTAAGGGCGATGCTTTGCTGTCGCGCTGCTGCGGTCATGCGCGGATCGGGTGGTTCGTTGATGTGGTAGCCGCTGGTGCCTGCGGAGTCGCAGACAATCTGCCCGTCTAACCCTGCTTGAGCAATCAAGTGGTTCATGATGCCTTCAGCAGAGGGCGATCGGCAAATATTGCCCAAGCACACAAATAAAAGTTTTACCGTCATAGTCTTAGCCCAATGTCTTACCCATCATTTCCAAAAACCTGGGGCACAAAGCACCCATGTAAACCATAGGGGACATGGTGGGTCAAATGTAAGCGGGCAAGAGGGCCTTTTTCAAGAGCCTGATTATCTAAAATCACAACATCCGTCCGGTGATGGGCTGCGTCATAGACCAAGCTGAGAATCCAGCCCTCGTCTTCAGCGGAAGCATGGGGTTTTGCAACAAAGATGGGTTCGCTGACAAAACCTTGGGGCGCGGCACTCCACATGGTTTGAGTCCCAGCATTCAGGTCTAGTTTTAGGATGGCCTGGAGCGGTGCATTGCCGCTAGGTTCATTAGAGGTGCCAATCGTCACAAATTGGTAAGGACGACCTGCGTTGTTGGGGTTTAGGGTTGGGAATTCGCAACAGCGAGTGGTAATCACGTCTCGTTCAACGGTCTTAGCCGCTAGATTCAAGCGAAACCGCCAGAGTTGACCTTCGGGTAGGCTGCTGAAATCAATATCTCGAAAATCCTGATCGGGATCAACGGTGGGAAAATTCTCGTAGCAAATAGAGTCAATCACCAAGGTGTCGCCATCTTCATAGGCGTTGGCATGGTGGAACACAAAACAGGAGGCTGTCTCTAGGGTTTGGATGTCGCCTTCGCCCCGAGGCGTCACCCATACGCGGGTGGGTTGGTCGGCTTTGAAGTCAATGCACTGACCCGCACCCCGAAACCCCAACACAAAGGGAAAGGGATTCAGCGCAACGGGGTTTTGGAAAAAGATGTAGTAGTTGGGCGTGATCACAAAATCGTGAATGAAGGCAAAGCCAGGAATGCTGAAGGTTTTGTCTTTGAGGAGATTTCCCTTCAGGTCTAGCTCGTGAACCGTCACCTGGGTGGCTAACCCCGTCTTCAGGGAAAAATTCACCAAAATGGGATCGTCTCCAGGTTCGCCTGGATCGATGCGAGGGTGCGCTGACCAAGCATCACTGGGCTTGAGGATATCGCCGACGGTGCTGGTGCCGAGGGTTTCTAGGGTGGCGGGGTCTAGTGCGTGGGGGAGTCCGGCTTCCCAGAGGGCAAGGAGGCGATCGCCCCAGTACATCACATTGGTATTTGCAATATTTTTGAGCTTCAGGTCAAACATGTTGGCAAGCCACCCACCAGGCTTCTGGGTACCAAACACCCCGCGATACAAAATCTTGCCCGCCACTGATTCTGCCAAAAAACCTTCGGTACGGACATAGCGATTGCGGAAGGTGGCTTTACCATTCTTGAATGCAATGGCGCAGATCATGCCATCCCCATCAAAAGGATGTTGCAGCGGCGTGCCATTCACATCTAGCTTTCCAGGCCCATTGCGAAACAACGTCCCTTCTAGCTCCGCCGGAATTTCTCCTTCGATGTTGTCGATGGCGTAACTATATTCAGTGTGGAGCGATTCATAACCGCGCTGCCAGTCCGTCACGCGATAAGAAGTGCTGGGGAGAGTTGTTACAGAAGTCATGATTTCGCGCTCGATGGGGGAAGGATGGGGACTCAAACACTAGGGAGATACATCAGAAACCAGACGGATATGGGCTTCCAACTCTGCTTCCGCTAACAGCACTTCAGAAGAACGGCTCAGATCCACAACCCGATTTGGGCCAGGATCCGAAACAGCATCTGGAACCCAGTGCAGCATTGGTAAGGGCAGCAACGTCGCCAGGTTCGTAATCAATACCAGTAGCCAAAGTTTGTCAAAGTTGGTATCGGTCACGCCCAGCCAGTGGGTTAAAAGTGCACCCGACTCATGGGATAAAATCCCAGCCAGATTGCAGATGGACATCAAAATGGCAAACATGGTTGCTTCTACGCCTGGGGGGCAGAGCTGCGCCGCCAAAATGAGAACGGGCATAAACGCAATCTGACCCATTACGGTCAAAATCAGGCTATCACCCAGGCTAAACCACTGATCATCAATGCCGATCGCCCGGTTGGCATGGGTGACTAAAATAAGGGAAGTCATCCCAAGCGCAACGGAAATGAGGGTGCTCCACAGAAAAATTAGGCGCAGGGGTACTGCTTTAAGAAATCGCTGGAACGCCCAAACGCCAACCAAGGAGGCAATGCTTGTGACCAGTCGGACTCGTCCTAAAAACTCTGGCCCAAAACCAAGATCGTTGGTAGTAAAGAAGAAAAAGGCGGAGTCTGAACTGGGTGTGGCCTGCCACAAAAACACAAACAATACGGGCAGCCAGATAGTCTTTTGGCTAATCGCGACTTTAATCTTTTGGAGCTGAGCCTTTGCCGCGCCAAAGTTTTGCGGCATGGCAACCTTGGCATCTTCAATGAGCGTCGCGGTAATCATCACCAGCAGTGGAAACGTTGCCGTAATTAAAAAGATATTGCGGATACTCAAATGCTCTAGCAAAAAGCCGCTCAGGTAGGCCGTTATCAGCCCCCCGAACGCCGTTGTGGCCCAGCACAGTGCCTGAAGAGAACCTGTGTCTGCCTGGGACTCGTCGCGAATGCGCTCTACGACGATGGAATCGACAATTACGTCACTCACGGCGATCGCCAAGGAGCACAGCGTAATTGTCACCATTGCAGCAACTGCTGAATGCACCACTGTCCCCATTGCAGCCCAGGCACAACAGCCCAAAATGCTGGAGAGCAGCAGATACGAGCGGCGGCGGTAGCCAAAAATAGGGAGACTATCGGACAAAAAGCCAAAGACTGGCTTTATCACCCAGGGCAAAGACACCACGCCCATCATGGCGGCCACTTCAGCGGGGGAAAGCCCTAGTTCGTCTTTTAAGAAAAAGCTGGTGGCAAGGCGAGCCAAGCCTAAGATGCCTTGGACAAAGTAAACCACTAAGATGGCAAACAGCTCCCAGCTTGGTTCTTGCCCAAACAACAGCGTTTGCTTTAGCGAAACCTTGAACCGAGGCGAATCTGGTGCAGATGCAGCCATCATTGAGTATCGTAAACAAATATCAACTTTCTTATCATACCCTTGTGGCTTGGTGGGGTGTTGCTGATTCGTTGATCTGACGCTAATTCCTTGGAGACACTAACGCTTATGGTAACTGAGTCGCGAAGGCGGGTTTCGGTCTTGTTGCCGCATTGGCGTAGCCTTTCCGTAGGACTTATTCAATCGATTTGACTTGATTACTGGTCGGCCTGAATTTGTGCATTCGCATTCTTTTGAGCACGCTCCAATGCTGTTTGCAGCGATTGTTCCCCCAAAAGCGCACTCAGAAATTGATTATTAAAGGCCGTCATAATTGGCGTAGGGTAGCGGCCAACTTGCCAGGGCGTTGCATAGGTGACGCCTTTGATCAGGGGCGATCGCAATCTATCCCTGTTATACCGAAGCTGCTGTGCCACCGATCGCCGCGTGGGTAGCGCAAATCCACTGCTCGTCCACTTACGCATCCCGTCTTTGCCCGTGAGATAGTTGATCAACGCCCAAGCTTCGGGTTTGTGTTTTGCCCGACGATTCATCACATAGGCCACCGTAAACACCATCGTGCCAGGGCGTTGATTCATTTTGGGAATTTCAGCCGTGGCAAACTTGAGAGCCGGAAAGTTTGCCTGCAAATACGGAATAGCCCAATTCCCTTCAATGCCCATCGCCACCTTCCCTTGCCCCAACATATCGCTCCCCGAACTGCTGCCCACATCAGAAGGCAGCGCCGCCGTCCTTGCAGTGCGGTATTGATCCACAATCTTTTGTAAGCCGTGGAGCGCGTCGGGTTCAGCAAACGTAGCATGACCCTGTGCATCGGCAGCCTGCCCACCATAGGCTTGGATCAGGTACATCAGGCGGGGTAGCTCTGGCGAAAGCCCTAAGCCATACTGTTCGGGTTTTCCGTCGTGGTTGCGATCTAGAGTCAAACGCTTGGCATCTGTAATTAGCTCATCCCAAGTTTGGGGTGGCTCCGTCAAACCCGCTGCCTGAAAAGCCTGCTGATTGTAAAACAGCACAAGGGTAGAGTAATCCTTAGGTAGGCCATACAGAGTCTTGCCTTGATAAAACGGCTGCAACAGCGTCGGCTCAAAATCCTTCAAATCAAAATCGCCAGAAATATAAGGATTGAGCGGCTCTAAAACATTGGCCTGCATCAGAAACGGTGCTTCCACTGCATCCAAGTAAAAAACATCCGGCGCAGCATCTCCAATCAGCCGCGTTTTGAGCACATCCATGTATTGGTCGCTAATGACCTCAAACTTGACATGAATGTTAGGGTGGCTGTGCTCAAAGTTCTTCAAAACCTCCAGCAACAGCCGTTTTTCCACAGGGCTTGCCCCCCAACCGCTGAGCTTTACGGTCACAGGTTTTGAGCTACCGTTCGTCAGATTCCAGGACGGCTGACAGCCCAGACTTAATCCAGCAATGCTGACGCTGAGCGCAATGCTTTTTAGCCAATCAATGACCATCGCCTTAATTCTCTATCACGCTTCACGACCCAGGAATCGACGCTGTATTAGGGTTGTTGCAATGATGATGATGGCTAAGAAAAATGCGATCGCCGCGCCATAGCCCAACTGCAAATCTCGGAAAACCGCCTGATAAATCAGTAAAACCACCGTCAGGGTGGCATTATTCGGCCCACCCGACCCACCGGACAAAATATAGGACTGGTCAAAGAGCTGAAACGTGCCAATAATGCCCGTAGCAACCACAAAAAATGTCACAGGCTGAAGTTGCGGCAGCGTGATGTATTGAAACTGCTGAAGTTTGTTCGCACCATCTAACATAGCTGCTTCATAGAGAACGACGGGAATATCCTGGAGTGCCGCTAAATAAATCACCATAAAAAAGGGTGCTGTAGACCAAATATTCATGAGCATGATGCCCTTAAGGGCGATCGCCGGATCTCCCAACCAATTATAGGTCGGCAACCCTAAGCCACTTAACGCATGGTTTAAGAGACCATCTGCGTTATAGATCCACATGAAAATCAGCGTTAAAACGGCTGAAGAGGTGAGGGTGGGCAGAAAATAAAGGACGCGCCAGAACGACTGTCCCTTCACACCCGCATTCAGCGTCACCGCCAGCAAGAGCGCTAATATGGTCTGGGATGGAACCACGATCAGGACATACTCGATGGTGTTTTTGAGGGCAATCCCGATGCGATCATCTTGCCCCAAATGATAAAAATTCTGTAAGCCAATAAATTCAAACTCTAGCCCTCCCAGCAAACGCACCTTTTGAAAGGCTAAAAAGAAGGCCAATAAAATGGGGAATACAACAAATAGACCTAACACCAAAATCACAGGACTCATAAAAAGATATCCTGTTAGATTTTGAGATATCAATGGTCTTGATATAATTTTAGAAGGCCACATCTTCTTTTGCTCCCATCGCCAGCCAGAACTAAATTTATATTTCCCAGGACTTGACTATATCTCTTTGTAATTATAGTTGCCTTTGACTGTTATGAAGATAAATGATAAATATACATATCTTCAGCTTTTAGGTTATTGCCTATTGGCAGGCTATGGAGCCATTACATTAATTCCCTTTTTATGGGCACTTTCTACTTCCTTTAAACCCCTTTCCGAAATCGTGAGTGGCGTCACAAACTGGATTCCCAAGCATTTTACCCTAGACAATTATCGTCAGATTTTTATCAATGAACCGCTATTTGGGCGCTGGTTACTCAATAGCCTGTTGATTGGAATCAGCGTTACCCTTTTAAATTTGCTTTTTAATTCAATGGCTGGCTATGCCCTGGCCCGCCTTAGATTTACGGGGCGGCAATTTTGTTTTTTTGTCATTCTGTCTGTGTTGGCAGTACCCGCCCAGGTCACACTCATGCCGACCTTTTTGATGCTGAAATCTCTGGGGTGGCTCAACTCTTACCAGGGCATGATTGTGCCAGGCATGGTCAATGCAACCTTCATCTTTATGATGCGTCAATTTTTCACAAAATTCCCCAAAGAGCTAGAAGAAGCCGCAGCCTTGGATGGCTTAAACCCGTTTCAAATCTTTTGGTATATTGTTTTACCCTTGGCAAAGCCAGCTTTAGCAGCTCAATCCATTTTTATATTTATGGGAAGCTGGAATAATTTTCTATTGCCCGTTGTGATTTTATTCGATCCAGAAATGTTCACGCTTCCACTAGGTCTAAATACATTTAAGGGCCAATATTTAAGCTACTGGAACTACATTATGGCAGCATCGGTTGTCTTTACCTTGCCAGTGTTAGTCTTGTATATCTTTTTTAGCCGTTACTTTGTCCGCAACGTAGCCTTCGTTGGGACTAAAGGTTGAACAGCATAGAGCCAGCACTAATATGACACAATAGGTCAGTATTGGCAGAAAGTTAGAGGTGCATCTTGTCAGTGAATAAAGGTCGGAAGGTCACATTTTACAGCCCCGCCTTCAAGAAAGGTGATGGAGAAGTCGCCTCTGCCTCTATTACCATCCATGTGGGAAGTGGTGATGTAGAAGGCATTATGCAGGTGGTGGCTGAGAAAGGTGGTGTTTGGAATGAAAAGCACACCGTTTTTATTCCCTATCCCTGTGCCTATGTTGAAATTGAAGATGTCAAGAAAAAAGACGACTTTGCCGATCTTTTATAAGACCGACGCCATCGTCTTTTATGCGTGATTGGGTTAGTCCTGATTAGGTTAGTTTTCCATTGGACTAAAATCTCGCAGCATTTTGCGCAGCTCCATGCCGTGGAGTTCCTCTTGACCAATCATCCCCCGCACAAACTCTTCTAGATAGACGCTGGCATCCGAGACAATTTCTAAAAGTTGCTTATAAAGCTCAAGCGCTGCCTTTTCGTGGTTGAGACTCTCTAGCAAAATATCGTAAATCGAATGCTTGAAGGTTTCTTCAAGGGGGGCAACGCGTAAAGAGGGATGCCCATCTAAGCCTGTAATAATTTCCCCAGCCTGCTGAGCATGCACCAAAGACTCACTGGCTTGGGCCTTTAAGAACTGAACGATGGGAATCCGATTAGGGCCTGTCACCATCAAAGAATAATGCGTGTACCGTACCACCCCTGCCAGTTCCGCCTCCATGATGGAATTGAGTAGATAGATGGTTTTTTCTTGATCCAGTTCTTTCATTAGGGTTTTAACGTTAGGCGGATAAAAGTTGCGGACATTACTCCGCCGTTTATTGTGACATTACAGACGACTCGGTTAAACCGTGACTCGCTTTAAGGGGAATAGGGGCTTTCCGGCTAGGGTGCGGAAGTAGGCGATCGCCGCCGTACTCAAGAACAAGAGGTAGCTCACCACCTGAAGCGTATAGAGCCGATCCGAGTACCCAAACATGGTTGCAAAAATGATGCCAGGGAACTGTCCTTGGGGCAGAAGGTTGCTGGTATCCGTCAATTGAGATCCTAAGGAAAACCAAGGAATAATTTTCTGAGGGGGATTGAGAAACTGATAGGCTCCCGTGGCAGGGTCAAGCACTTTATCCACCGTGTTGGCGAGATCTAAGGCAGAGAGGCTAGTCAGCACCAGTCCAGACACAATCAGCAGCAGCACCGTTCCCAAAATCTGGAAGAACAGCCTGATATTGATTTTAGCTCCAAACTTAAAAATGGCGATGCCAATCAGCAACGAGAAAATGATACCAAACAGACATCCTAGGGCAGGTGAATATTGCGCTAACCCTACCTGACTTGAATCTGGCGTAAAGGATCCGGCAATAAACAAAACGATTTCTGCACCTTCGCGCAAAACAGCGACAGCCACCAGGGTCAAAACAGACCAGCCTGCTTTTTCGCTATGGGCCAGGGCATTGTTCACATTGGCTTCAATGGTTGTGCGGAGGAGCTTTGCCTGCTGAGTCATCCATAGCAGCATCCAGCTCAACATGGCGATCGCCGCCACTGAAAACACGGCTTTGGTTAAGTAGTAAATCTGACCACTAAACCCCCCAATGATCGCCTGGGCCACCGCCCCAAAAATAGAGCTGAGCAGCACCCCTGCGATCGCCCCCAAATAAACCCATTTAAACAATTGCCGCTGTTGTGCCTTTGCTAAAACAGCAAGGACAATCCCCGCCACCAGCGTGGCCTCTACCCCCTCGCGGAGCGTAATCACAAATGTGGGTACTGCTGCACTAAAATCCATCGTTCTGCTCTACTTTCCTTCGCCAAGGGTGATCAAGTTTTTGATGAGATTCAGCTCATCTTGAGAGATGGCTTTTTTGGTCACTAAATCCTCTGTGGTCTTGTAGGGTCTAGCACCCTGAATCCGCTCAGAGAGACTGGGCTTTGTGCCAGGGAGTTCCAACTTATCAAGCTCTGCAATGGGAGCCTTATTGACATCAATTTTTGCACTTGTGCTAGGTGCAGGAGAGCCTAAGGTGGCTGTTGACCCTGTTTCAGGGCTAGTGCTGGGTGCGCCTGAATCGGTTGTGGAGCTTCCCCCACAGCCACCGATGCTAATCAAAAGGGCTGCACATAGCCCAAACGCCGATAACTTTAATCCAGAATGCTGAAATTTAACCATGTTTCCGTTGTATAGAGAAAATGAAACTGTTACTTGACAATGACTGGCATCAAGTTCTAAAGTCCACCTTAGGACAATTAAGAGTATTTTGCAATAAAAAAAGATTTTAAGCGCATCAAAGCGTTTAGTACACATCTTTCAAGGTCTATAAAAGATAGGCTTCTCACTGGCATGGGCAAGGTGCATAGGTTTGGCATGCCTGATTCGGAGTGGATTGTTATTGAAATAAAATTTCATTTATTTTCCTTACTGAGACCAAATCTCGTTAAGACCAAATAGCCTGTGACACCAGCGTTTTCAATCGTTAAGAAATCAAGGACTGATGTTATGAATTTGCGATCACGCCCCAACAATCTCTCGCTTTTCCTTCTGTGCCCTATGTTGCTGGCAGGCATTCTCAGCGGCTGTCGTGACACTGCAACATCCTCTGAGTCAACCGCTCCCCCAGCGGCAGTCAATGCAAAATTTGACCGTCAAATTCTGCGTGATTTTGTCGCAGCCGTTGTTGTGCCGAGCAATAATCAATTTGCCCAGCAGGCCAGCATGCTTTCCAAGACCATTGATGCTTATGTAGCAGCCCCCAGTGCAACGACGCTTGCTAGTGCTCAAGCCGCTTGGGTGAAAGCACGGGCCGCTTGGGAACAAACAGAATGCTTTGGTTTTGGGCCAACCACCTCACTGGGCTACGATGGCGCGTTAGATACGTGGCCCGTGAATGAGACAGATTTAAAGGCTTTGATGAAAAGCAAAGCTCCGCTGACGGCTACATCCGTCAGCAAGATGAAAGAAACAGAAAAAGGATTTCATGTCATTGAGTATTTTTTGTTTGGGCAAGACAAGCGCCGCCAGCCGACTGACCTAGCCCAGCGCGATTTGCAGTACCTTCAGCTTTTAGGCAAAGACTTTGCCAGCGTTGCCACAGATCTGGCAACCAGTTGGAGTAAGGGGGTAGAGGGCCAACCTGCTTACCAAGAAGTGTTTGGCACGGCAGGGGAAGCAGGAAACACAACCTATCCAACTGTGCAGGCTGGAACCCAAGAAATGATCCAGGGCATGGTGGATAGTTTGGATGAAGTGGCCAATGAAAAGCTAGGTAAGCCATTAGCCGAAAAAAATCCAAAGCTTGCCGAAAGTCGCTTTAGCCTCAATACCCTCACGGATATCAAAAGTAATCTCCAGGGTGCCCAAAATGTTTACCTAGGCAGCTTGCCAGACGCAAACACCAGCGGTAAGGGCTTGAGTGTTTACATTGCCCAAGTTAATCCAGCACTGGACAGTACCGTCAAGCAAAAGTTTAAGGTCGCCGCCCAATCCCTTGAGCAGATTTCAGAGCCATTGGAAACGGCAGTTTTGAATCCCAAGGCTGCGGGTTCCATTAAAGCTGCTCAATCTGCCATTGATGCAGTCCGAGAAACGATTGAAAAAGACGTTAAGCCCTTGGTGGTGAAAAGCTGATGGAATCTTTACTAAAAACGCCAGGGCGCAAACCACTTCGGTTTGTAGGCGTGTTTGCGATCGCCCTAATCCTATCCATCTCTGTGTCTGTGTTACTCACAAACTATCTATGGACTGCCCCGCCCAGCCCATTTTCTGGCGGACAGACGACGGTAGACAACCGCTCCTCTAAGGGGTTTGGTCAGCCTGCCCCTAATTTAAGCAATGCAGAACTGGATCTGCATATCGAGGGTGATCGCGCTTTTGAAGCCACCTTTGTGACACCCCCTGCTCCTGTCAATGCAGGGTTAGGGCCTTTGTTCAACAATGCTTCCTGCGTGGCCTGTCATGTGGGCGACGGTCGGGGTATGCCCACCAACGGCAGTCTGCTGGTGCGGGTCAGCTTACCCCCAGGCCAAAGCCAGCCCCATCACGACGGCTCCATTTTTGAAACACGCTCTGGGAAATCCGTCGCTGAGGCATCGGTAAGTTTAGGGAATGCGCCCCCTGTCCCCAGTCTGGGCACTCAAATCCAGGATCAGGCGGTGTTTGGAGTTACGCCTAAAGCAGATGTTGAGGTCACATGGAAGGAGAAAACGGGTACCTATGGGGATGGAACAGCGTATGGTCTGCGATCGCCCCTACTCAACATCACGTTACCCAATGGCAACCCCCTTCCTGCAAATGTTCTTACATCTCTGCGGCTACCGCCGCCTGTCTTTGGGCGAGGGTTGCTAGAAGCCATTCCTGAGTCTGCAATGGTGGATCTGGCCCATAGGCAAGCGCAACGCAATGACGGGATTTCAGGCAAGCTGAACCATGTATGGGATGTGCGGCAAAAAAAATTAGTTGTGGGCCGATTTGGCCTAAAAGCCAATAACCCCAATTTGTTTCAGCAAAACGCAGCGGCCTACGTTAATGATATGGGCGTAACCAACCCGCTGTTTCCCGAAAAAAATGGCGCTCAAGAAATAGATCTCAAAACCTTGAAAGCCATCACGTTTTATACCCAAACCCTAGCCGTTCCAGGTCGCACCCAGCTTGATAACCCGATGGTCAAAAAGGGCGAGGTGCTCTTTACCCAGGCCAACTGTGCAGTGTGTCACGTTGGGGCACTTAAGACAGGGAATCATCCAGTGAAAGCGATCGCCAACCAAGCAATTCACCCCTATACAGACTTACTTCTGCATGACATGGGAAAAGGACTTGCCGACGGACGACCCGATTTTGAAGCCTCTGGCAACGAATGGCGCACCGCACCCCTATGGGGCATAGGACTTACCCAGGCCGTCTTGCCCTATTCCGGCTATCTCCATGACGGTCGCGCTAGAACCCTTGAAGAATCGATTTTGTGGCATGGGGGCGAAGCAGAGCGGTCTAAGGAAACATTCCGCACAATGGCAAAAACAGACCGCGCTGCCCTCATTCAGTTTCTCAACGCGCTATAGCCCTAGACGCCGCAGGACGAAAAGTACCTTGACAAAGCAGTTGGCAAACCTGTTCTGGAGTCTTTCGAGCCGCTAAACTGCGCCTTCACTAAAATCCCAATCGCCTGATTTTGACTATGCTGCGCCTGCATATTTTGCAGTGAGCAAGAGCATATTTTCTGAGCTTGTGAGGCTGATCTACCCTTGGCACGGAGCTTTTCGACGCAGCCAGAGGTGTAGCGGCTGCTTAGTGTAGAGCTGTAGGTATAGGCCATCTTAAATGATGGAGCAGGATTAAACTGCGCGGCAGAGACCGTAGACAATGGAGCAAGGGCCACCCCTGCTAAGCCAGCAGTTAGCATTACACCAGTCATTCGTAGCAGTGGGTTGGCCATATTGTGCTCCTAAGATTTAAACCGAAACCAAGTTCTAAAACAAAAACTCTAACAATTGTGCTGTCGCCAGCTTAGCTATCCATAAGAATAGGTTTTAACCCTTCTTAAACCTATGATATTTGTCACAATAGCCTGTGATTCTAGTCATAGACATAAAATAAAGAGAAATTACCTGTTTAAGGCCGCATTAAAGCGTTTAGAGCCAGCACTAGAAATCGAAGACGGATAATCTGAGGCCCAGGTTTCCGAGCGAGCAAAATAAATCCGAGGCAGCTTGGGAGAGGACTGATAGAATGGGCAAGCCGTCACTGAACCTTGTCAACTGAATCTGCCATGCAACCTCGTCGCATTGCCCGTGAGTTAGCGCTCCTGAGCGCCAGTCAAATGCCCTCTAATGCTGCAAAACTCTCTCAGCAGGAACTCCAGTCCTTTGTGCTGACTGCGGTACGAACTTTGGTGGGTGAAGTCAAAGATGCCCTTGAAGCTGCGTCTTTGGAATTGAGACGGAGTAGCGATCGCCTCGACAAAAGTAAGGTCTTCTCCGCTGATATCCAAAGCGCCCAGGCCATGCTCACAGATTCTTTGGAGCTTGCCCAAACCGCCATTAATCGACTAGGCACCGCCGTAGATCTGCCAGAACTCATCCAAATTGCAAACCAGCACGTCGTTCAAGACTATGCCCTGACGATGGTGCAGGCCCTCAACGAGCGGTCAAAAGAAATTGACGAAATTTTAGAAACTTCTTTGGTGGATTGGCAGCTCACTCGGGTTGCCCAAGTGGATCGAATGATTTTAAAGATTGCGGTGGCCGAAATCCACTTCTTAGACGTGCCTGAGCGAGTTGCCATCAACGAAGCGGTGGAATTGGCAAAACGCTATAGCACTGAAGATGGCCATAAGTTTGTCAATGGCGTGTTACGCCGCGTCAGCCGTCAACGGGCAGGACTGCCTCAGCAAGAGTCCTAGGTGACGGAGATCCCCCCTAGCCCCCCTTAAAAAGGGGGGGAAATAGTCTTAGTCCCCCTTTTTAAGGGGGATTTAGGGGGATCTCCATATTTAGCAGTAACAAGTAGATTTGGGATTAGATCGCGCTCAATCAAAATTGCCTTATTCATGAGTCCTGTATGCTTGTCTCCCCCGATTGGTTAGCAGCCCAATCCCCCTCAGAAAACATTGTCATCCTAGACTGTCGGTTTTCCCTGGTAGACCCAGAACTGGGCCGCCAGCAATATCTTGAGGGCCATATCCCAGGCGCATATTACCTCGATCTCAATCAAGATCTCGCCAGTCCTGTCCAATCCCACGGCGGTCGCCATCCCCTCCCCGATCTGCCCACCCTCGCCGCAACGCTATCCCAGATGGGCGTTACCGCTGAAACCCTTGTGGTTGCCTACGATGACAGCCGCTTTGCCTTTGCTTCGCGGCTTTGGTGGCTGCTCAAATACATGGGACACGATCGCACCGCAGTCCTCAATGGCGGATTTTCTGCCTACCAAACGGCTGGACTGCCCATTACACAAGAAATCCCGCCTCAGAAAAATGGATTATTTGTCCCCACACTCAGACCTGCCTTAGCGGTCGATAGAGCAGGCGTCCAACAACGTCCTCCAAACGTCCCCCTCATCGATTCACGAGAAGGGGAACGCTATCGTGGCGAACGCGAACCCATCGATCCTGTGGCAGGCCATATCCCAGGAGCCGTGAACTATCCCTGGCAAAAGGTGACGGATGAGAGCGGGTGGATGCGATCGCCTCAAGACCTCCAGTCCCACTGGTCAGAGGTTGCCACTGCCGAGGAAATCATCGTCTACTGCGGCTCTGGTGTGACGGCCTGTGTTAACCTGCTCGCCCTAGAAACAGCCGGAATCCAGACAGGGAAGCTTTACGTGGGCAGTTGGAGTGACTGGTGCTCTTATCCACTTGATTAACCAAACAAGGGTTTACAATAACAGGTGGAATTGCCTACAGCGGAAGCCAGCAATGTTACTCAAATCCACCACGCGCCATATTCATATTTTTACGGCTGAAGTCTCTGACAATCAGCTTGTGCCCAACGACAAAGTCTTAACCCTAGACGTTGACCCAGACAATGAGCTGGAATGGAACGAAGATGCCCTTCAGCGCGTTTATCAAAAATTTGATGAACTGGTAGAAGCATCCGCTGGCGAAGATTTGACCGATTACAACCTACGTCGCATCGGGTCAGATCTAGAGCATTTCGTGCGATCGCTGCTTCAAAAGGGCCTCATCGGCTACAACCTCAACAGCCGCGTTACCAACTACAGCATGGGCTTACCCCAAGTGGTGCAACAATAGCCCATGAACACAGACTACAATCCCTGGAGCGACAAACCCCGCTGGTGCCAACCCTGGACGATTCTACTCACAGGGTTTAGCATCATTGGTGGCAGTTGGCTTTTGTTTCATCGAATATGGGTGACAGGTTTGGTCACAGTTCCCCTAAGCGTGTGGATGGGTTTCTTTGTATTGCTGTGGCCCAAGTTGATGCGGGAGGCGATAGCTGCTGAATCCCAAGGCAAGCCTATGCCTCAAGGTGACTAAGGATTTGAGATTCAGTAAGACCGAGATTTTTTCTGACGGCTTAGTCCGCACATCCTTCGAACATGGCTCTTGTCGCTACGTTGGCGTAGTCTTTCCGCAGGACTTGTTAAATCGCTGGGTTTATTGAATTTACGATCCTTACCTTTATGAATAATGAGTTTCTAAAGCGAATCATCTTGGAAAGGGACTATAAAATATCTGTTTTTCGAGAAAATCTTGAGTTAGGCAATATCGAAAAAGATACTTTGTTTCGACATCTAAACGATATCACAACTCTTCAATATAGATACTTTGGACACTTTGATATCGTTCATCCTCACCTTCCAGCGATTTTAACCACGGAAGAAAAGTTAAAGGCCATAACCCAAAGTTTCTTTGTCCTTGAGAAATCAATTTCTTTTATTGATGGTATCGTGGCTGCTTTATCTTCTGATTCTATGAATAGACACATTTTATCTTCCTATCACGCTAAAAATAATGAGATTTCTATTCGCAATAGAATTATCGTGAGTGGGCAAAATGAAATTCTTGAGAGTTATGGGTTTCATTCCTCCGATGGATTAAAGATTGACTTATGAGCAATTCTTCTGCAATGTAGGAGTTTGTTCAGACCTGGATTGAGGCGATCGCCCTTTCATCAAATACAATCCGGATCCTCCCCCAATTCTCGCAACCGAGCAGCTAATCGTTCTGCCCTAAGCCGTTCTGTTTCTGCTCGTTGAGCTTCCATTTCCGCCCGTTGCGTCTCCATATTCGCTCGTTGCATCTCCATCGCTGCCCGTTCTTGAGCAGACTCCTCTGGCAATGGCACTAAGGCACCGTCTGCATCGTAAAACCGCAGCCAACTTGCCGTTTCTCGGTCAATGGTACCTTCCCACGTTCCTAACCATAGCCCCAAGGTTTCACACCATAACCAACCCTGCTCATTGGGTTGAATTTCTGCATAGGTGTTGTTACGATGCCAGCCAAGCAGCGACTCCCCATCAAAGGGATCGTAGACAAAATAATCTTGAGTCTTAAACACCCTGTCATAGAGTTCCTTTTTGAGACCCAGATCGACCTTGGCAGTACTCGGAGACATCAGCTCAACAATGACGTCGGGGTAGCGACCTTCCTCCTCCCAGACCACCCACCCTTGGCGAGAGTGAGTTCCTTCAACATCCAATACAACAAAAAAGTCTGGCCCTCTAAAATCTTGATTCTTAACCTGAGTGCTGCTGTAGTAAACAAACATATTGCCACCGACAAAGTAGTCGGTCTGCTCGGCGCGGTAGTGCTGATAGGAGCGAATCAACACATTCATCGCCACGCGATGTTGATTGGTTTCCAATGGTACTCCATCATCAAAAATTAAATCCGTCGGCGGCTGAGGAATCCAGTCATCCGGCTCGGCTGTGGTCTGTTGAGGAAGGGTATTGACCATAGGGCACACCAAAAAGAGGGGCTTTGTCTATATGTTATCGCTACCGCCCAACGAATTTTTTCAGACCCGAGTTGAGGGCTGAGCGCGTTGCCCTGCCGTGTCCTGAGCTTGCCGTTGGCGTAGCCTCGCCGCTGGCGATAGGGAGACATCCGTTGGCGTAGCCTCACCTTTGGCGATAGGGAAGCCGTGGCTTGCCTCCCGCAGGGTAGCCTGGTTGACAAAGCCCCGCTCGTTATTACATCGGACGATAGGTTCGGTAGTTAATATTCGGGAAGATGTTGTCCATCAGCGACACCTTCTCTAGCCAGCCAGAGTCGATCTTGCCCGCGAGGATATCGTCGTAGAGTTTGTAGAACCGGACAATGTGCGATCGCGTTCTCCTCACGGCATAGGGCACCATTGTCCCTGTGCGCATAATAAACGCCCAGTCTGAAGCTTGGGCCAAAAGCAGCTCTCGTGCAGCTTGGTTGAGGGCACGCCACTCAAGCTCATCAGCAGGCTCACGCTTGGCGAGTTCGATCATGCGCTCAGCGGCCTTGTGCAGGTGCGGATAAATCCAGGCATTGGTTTCATTGAGCCAGTACTCATGGAAACCCTTATAGCCCCAACTAGACTGGGAGGGACGGCACACCTGCTGCTCGGGGTTGCCTTTCAGGTAGTCGGCCAGATGGGTCATTGCGTAAGTTTGCTGGTCGTGCCAAGACTTGCGGCAGAGGAAATCAATGAACTGAGGGCCTTCATACCACCAGTGACCAAAGAGTTCCGCATCGTAGGGCGAAACCACAATGGGTGGACGCTGCATGATGCCATTAAGGTGGCTTATCTGCTTCTCACGGTTGACCATGAAGTTTTCGGCGTGTTGGGCTGCTTTTTCTTTTGCCCAGTAGGGGTCATACAGATCTTTGTCGCTAAGGCCCAAGCCCTTGCCTGTAATTTTGTGGTATTTGATGCCCACGTTTTTACGCTGACCGTTGGGCATAATGTAGGGCTTGATATACTCGTAGTCCGCTTCCCAGCCCAAGTCTTTGTAAAACTCTCGGTATTCAGCAGCGCCGGGGTACCCCACTTCCGATGACCATACCTGTTGGGATGATTCTTGATCTCGTCCAAAGGCGGCAACGCCCGTTTCGGTGAAGATGGGGGCGTAGCTCCCGTAGCGAGGGCGCGGACGAGCATAGAGAATGCCGTGGCCATCGGTCAAAAAGTAGCGGAGTCCCACATCGGCGAGCATCCGCTCTAAGCCTTCGTAGTAGGCACATTCTGGCAGCCAAATCCCCTTGGGTGCGCGTCCAAAGCTGTCTTCATAGCTTTGGCAGGCCACCTGAAGCTGCGCCCAGACCGCCTCAGGATACATTTTCATTAGGGGCAGGTAGCCGTGGGTGGCCCCGCAGGTCATAATTTCAAGATTGCCGCTGTCTTGGAATTTCTTGAATTCCCCTACTAGATTGCGATCACAGTCTTCCCAGTAGGCCCGAATTTGACCAAATTCATTGAGATAGTGTTCTGCTAAATATTTAAGGTGCCCATTGAACGCATTTCGCTCAATTTCTAGGGTGGACAGCTCTTCGAGGGTCGCCAAATAATCATCGTAGCGATCTTGGAGTAATGGATCTTGGAGCATTGCCACCAGGGGCGGCGTCATACTCATGGTGATCTTGAAGTCAATGCCGTCTCGTTTTAGTCCTTCAAACACCATGAGCAGGGGCACATAGGTTTCGGTAATGGCTTCATACAGCCACTCTTCTTCTAAAACGTAATCGCTTTCTGGATGCCGAACAAAGGGAAGGTGGGCATGGAGCACCAGCGCAAGGTAGCCGACGGTCATAGGGCTTTAACCAATAGAGTTCAGGAATAGCGGGGATCTATAACGGATTCCTGCCTATCAGTTTCTATTGTGCCAGAGCGCGTCCTACCCGAAACGCAAAATATTTTAATCCCCCAATCCCTTGGGGACTATGGACGGAGTTTACGAGATGGCCTTTGCGATCGCACCGCAGATCGTGGCCTGCGCTTGGGCGGTGCAACGACTGCCGCTTCTTCTGGGCCAATCAGTCCCTCCACCCGACCATACCAACGCACCAACACACGGGCCAGCCGTTCTGAGTTGTGTCGCACCACATGGGTTTTGGGATCTTCCTCCATCACATTAGCCAAAATTACGCGGCAGCCCAAACGCATCAGCTCATCGCGATCCGTCTTAATGGTGTGTGAGTCTTCGTAGGAGTAATGATGGAGTGCAGCGGCGGAAGGCGGCTGTTTTTGCACCAGCACCGCATCAAATAAC
>JANLSD010000085.1:0-11807 GCA_031362245.1 Acaryochloridaceae cyanobacterium OTE_25_metabat_464
GAAACGGGTTCAGCCACCTTACTTTCTGAGGTGCAGGCAAAAATAGAAAAGCTGATTCTGTGATGATTGATCAGGAGAAAATTTTGTATCCAAGATGGGAACGAGGATATAGACGACACGCCTACTATATTGATGAATTAACGGCTGTCGCAGTTGTGGGCATTGCTTCACCACCACACATCAGAACGAGAGGGGACAATTTCAATACCTATAGCTGGTATCTATATTCAGGGCATTCAGCGATTCCAGGCGGAGGAAGCAAAACATTAAGAGCAGCCAAAAAAGCGGCAGAGCAAGCCTATCCAACTCGAAGGTCAGCAAATCAATGACCTCTCACCACTTCCCACCCCAGGCCACGGCCCTAGCCGCATCTCTCACGCTACAGCCCGAACTATGGCAGCGCCCACAAGTCCAAGGCATCACCATCGACGGACCCGACTCACGCGACCTAGACGACGGGGTTTGGATTGAACCCACATCCACCGGAGCCATCCTTTCGGTGCATATTGCTGATGTGTCCGAGTTGGTGAGCGTGGGGTCAATATTGGATAAAGTGGCGATCGCCCGAACCACCACGCAATACTTCCGCACAGGCAACGCCCCCATGCTGCCGAGGGCATTGTCAGAAGATAAGCTAAGCCTACTGGAATATCAGGATCGCCCAACACTGACCGTCAGAGTAACCCTTGATGCCAAAGCCCAGATCCAGAAGACCGAGATCTTTGAGTCATGGCTCAGAAGCAGCAAACGCTTTTCCTACTCTGAAGCTGAAGCCGCACTAAATGACCCTGCTTCAGTCTTTAGCGAGATGTTAAGCCTTAGTTATCGATGGGCTGAACTGCTCTATCAGCAGCGACTAGCCAACGGTGCCATTGGGGGCAGGTCTACGCTGATGGGTGATTGGCTTAATGAAGAGGGGAGTCTTGTTACAGGAGTCCGCACCAACAGCCATCTGCTCATCCAAGAATTTATGATCCTCGCCAATCGTGCCGTCGCGCAGTGGTTAGCCCAGCGGGATATTCCAGCGCTATATCGCAATCACACGGCTAGGGCGATTGCCCCCGACCGCAAGACAATGTACCAGACCATGCAGACCTTGGGGTCAGCTCAAGTGATCCGTCAGCGACTGCAAAGCTGGCTCAATCGCGCTGAGTATGGGCCAGCACTGGTGGGACACTTTGCCTTGAACTTGCCTGCTTATTGTCACTTCACCAGCCCGATTCGTAGACTGGCTGATCTCGTTAACCATCGCATTGTCAAAGCGTTGCTCAAGCAGCAGGATGTACCTTATACAAAAGTTGAGCTTGAGCAACTGGGCCAGCATATTGCCCAAGTGACCCGTGACCAGGAGGAGGAAACCTCTGAATATTTCAAGGCAGCGCATCAGAAGGTTTATCAATCGCAGATCCAGACCCCTGAAGCACTGAATCAGTTATCAACCAAAGAGTTCACGCGGATTTTGAAGTTTGCTGTTGAGAATCAGGAGCTTGAGCCAATCGCCCTAGAGATTGAGACTCGCTTAAAAGCTGAAAAACTGGTAATACAAGACTTCTTCCTTTTGCTGTTCAAAAGTGGAAATGCCGATTTACAGCAGCAGGTTTATCTGTATCTGAAGAATCATGTTCAGAATGCGGCGAGTGTCATGGCGATCGCACCTGACCAGCAAGAAGACTGGGAAAGCATCGAATATGTAGAGCTGAATGAAACTTCGCCCTTCATAGCCTGGATGGAGGTGACAATCTCAGGCGAAGTACTTACAACGGTTCATCCGGCAGAGCATCAACGTAAGCAAACTGCTCGTCATTTTGCCTGTGTTCAGTGGATTGAAGCCTATCTTCAGAATGCGCTCGTTCAGCCAGAGCAGCGGGTGCAGCCGGAGCCAACAGTAGTTGAGCCGATGGAGCCAGAGCCTGAAAAGGTCAAACCAGCTCGGATAAAGCCGATTCATCCTGTGTTGCTTAAGCAGTTCAAGGATGAGCAAAACTTTGTTGGGATGCTCAAGGAACTATGCCAGACCTTAGGGTGGGAGCCACCTGATTACGAATTTACTGACGAGGAGCCAGGGTTTGAGTGTGAATGCAGACTGCAAGCCCTAGATGAGCCACTGAGGGGCAGCGGGTTTTCCACCAAGAAACAGCGTGCTAAGAACTTTGCAGCAAGGCAGTTGCTGGAGCAGTTGCAGGCTAGGGCTGAGCTGCTGTGGGGCGAGTGGGGTAGTGATTGTCTCGTCAGGAGTAAACTGAAGGCATCAAATCCTTTTTCAGTTCATTCATGAGAACACGCGGTTGCAGACACAACGGTTGTATCTCCAAATTCAAGGAGCAGTTCAGGGTGTAGGGTTTCGACCATTCATCTACTGTCTGGCTCATGATTTAGGGTTAACGGGTTGGGTCAATAATTCTGCTCAAGGGGTTGCCATTGAGATTGAGGGAAGCCAGATTGCGTTGAACCTATTTTTGTTACGCCTGGAGCAAGAAAAACCACCGCGATCGCAGATCCACAACCTCAACACCACAATCCTAAAGCCGATTGGCTATTCCGACTTTACAATTCGAGAGAGCACGAAGGGCAAGAAAACGGTCATTGTTCTACCCGACATCGCCACCTGTCTCGACTGCCTCCAAGAGCTATGTGATCCAACAAATCGTCGATACCGCTATCCCTTAATCAACTGCACCCACTGCGGCCCTCGTTTCAGCATTATTCAATCGCTGCCCTACGATCGCCCCAACACTACAATGCAAGCATTTGAGCAATGTGCGGCTTGCAAGACTGAGTACACAAACCCCAATGATCGCAGATTTCACGCTCAGCCTAATGCTTGCCCTCAATGCGGGCCGCAGTTAGTGCTATGGGATCGCGAGGGCAAGGTATTAGCGACCCAAAATGATGCATTACCCCTATCCACAATGGCCATCCGCCAAGGAAAAATTCTTGCAGTTAAAGGGTTGGGCGGTTTCCATCTTATGACAGATGCGTGCAACACCACAGCGGTACGGCGCTTGCGACAGCTTAAACGACGGCCAGCAAAACCCTTTGCTCTAATGTATCCCTCCCTGAATTTGGTCAAAGCCCATTGCGAAGTATCTGGATTGGAAGAAAAGCTACTGCGATCGCCCGAAGCCCCCATTGTTCTCCTTCGCCGTAAACCCTTCGCCTATGACGATCTGTTGCCTTGTTTGAGTATTACCCCATACAACCCCTACTTAGGCATTATGTTGCCCTCCACACCGTTGCATCATCTCTTGATGGCTGAGTTGAAAACGCCCATTGTTGCAACGAGCGGAAACCTTGCAGGCGAACCCATCTGCGCCGATGAGCTGGAAGCGCTCCAGCGACTAGGGACTATTGCTGATGCTTTTCTGGTACATAACCGGGCGATCGCCCATCCCATTGATGATTCGGTTGTTAGGGTGGTGATGAATCGGCCTATGGTGCTGCGTCGCGCCCGTGGCTATGCGCCGCTACCCATTCAGCTAGTAACCCCTGCACCTGGGATTTTGGCAGTAGGGGCACATCTGAAAAATGCGATCGCCTTTAGCATCGAACAACAAGCCTTTGTCAGCCAACACATCGGAGATTTAGAAACAGCTCCTGCCTTAGAAGCCTTTCAGCACAGAGTGGCGAGCTTTCAGAATCTATACGACCAGAAACCGATCGCCATTGCCTGTGACCTTCATCCCGACTACACTTCTACGCACTGGGCCGAACAATCGGGACTGCCTGTGATTTCTGTGCAGCACCATTACGCCCATGCATTATCCTGCATGGCAGAAAATCAGATCGAGGGATCGGTGTTGGCGATCGCTTGGGATGGCACAGGATACGGTCTAGATGGCACCCTTTGGGGCGGCGAGTTTCTGCATGTTACTGAGACTTCCTTTCAGCGCGTTGCTCACCTACGGACGTTTCGTTTGCCAGGGGGCGATCTGGCTATTAAAGAACCCCGACGGGCCGCTCTGGGGCTACTCTACGAACACTTTGGAGAGAAGCTGTTTGACATGCGATCGCTAGCCCCTCTTCAGGCTTTTTCCGAGCCGGAACTCAGACTCTTGAAAGTCGCGCTCCAGCGTCATTTGAATGCGCCGATTACTTCTAGTGTAGGAAGATTGTTTGATGCGATCGCATCTATCCTCAATCTGCGTCAAAAAAGCCAATTTGAAGGACAGGCGGCGATGGAGCTAGAGTTTGCCTCAGCGGAGATTGAAACCGATGAGTATTATCCCTTTGACGTTTTAGAGTCCATTCCGGCGAGAGAGGGTTCAGCGATTGAGATCGATTGGGCTGCAACACTGCAAGGTATTTTAAAAGATCGGGAAGTGGCACAATCTGTGCCAGTTATCTCAGCTAAGTTTCACAACACCTTGGTGGAAATGATAGTTACTGTGGCGCGGCGAGTAAAAGAACAGCAAGTCGTTCTCACGGGTGGGTGTTTTCAGAATAAGTATTTACTAGAAAAGGCGATCGCACGGTTACAAGCCGAACGCTTTTATCCTTATTGGCATCAGCAGATACCGCCGAATGATGGTGGCATTGCGCTGGGGCAAATCGTTGCTGCATCACGAAATATGCAGGCTCAAGAAACCAATCCTGAACACCTCAATTTCTGAATCTCTCGCTCACAGGTTCTTCATAATTGTCCTTTAAGCTGGGATGATAGACCTTGGTATCCCTAGGGGGCGCTCAATGTGTTTAGCTGTTCCAGGCAAAATTGTCAGCATTCAAGGCGAAGACCCACTCCTACGCTTGGGGAAGGTTAACTTTGGCGGTGTGGTCAAGGAAGTTTCTTTGGCCTATGTCCCTGAGGCAAGGGTAGGAGACTACGCCATTGTGCATGTTGGGTTTGCCATTGGTATTGTCGATCCAGAAGCTGCCGAACAAACTCTACAGGACTTTCAACAGTTATAAAATAGCTAACGGGCCTAGCGCAATGCACTAGACCCGTTAGTAAACTGGACTTATTTGATTCAATCTTACCTCCTCAATCGACCTAACTAGAAGGGATTCGTAGTTTCACTTGAGTCTACATAGATGTCTCTTTCTAGATCCTAGTTTGGCTTTATTCTTGTCGCTCTCTGAGCCTAGAATGTTGCCACCTTATCTATTTGTACCCTCTCTACTCTCCCATCTACATATTAACATTTTTACCGTCCTTTGGCTGATATCAAAAATCTTTATGGTTGTTGTAGTAACGAGTTTACACGCTCAATTTTTCTTCATGAAAATGGGTAAGTTTCACACGGAGAAACTTACCCATAGTAGGAGAAGACACTCAGATCGCCCTACCCTTGGCGATTGAGGTTAAGCATCAAGACTTGCTCTCAAGTAAAACCCTACTCAAGGTTAATCTTGACGATTTTTTTCTTTTCTTCCTCAGACTTCGGCAAGGTCAGGTTAAGAATGCCATTCTTATATTCAGCCGTGACCTTGTCATTTTGGACATGGGCTGGCAACGGAATGACTCGCGAAAACGAACCATAGTGGAACTCAGAGCGAATCATGCCTTTCTCTTCGGTCTTGGTTTCAGATTTGCGTTCCCCCTTGATTGAAACAGCATCATCCATGACTTCAACATCCAGATCCTTGGCTTCCAATCCTGGGACTTCAAGCCTCAGTTGAACGGCCTCGTCTGTTTCTTTCATTTCGACGGATGGAATATAGCCAAAGCCTTTGGATTCGCCATTGCCCGTATGCGTCTATCGATCGAACAGTCGATTCATTTCATGTTGAAGGTTTTCCATTTCGCGGAAGGGTTCCATCAATTCAAGATCCCTTAGCGGTTTCCAACGTGTAAGTGTCATAGGTTTACTCCTACTACAACTCTTCTGCTTCTCCTTGCAAGGGCGATGTGAAGTGCCTTGCAAAAGAAATGTCTGGGACAGCTTTGTCTTCCTCACCTGTCCTCTACCTTCAGACTACAAATACAAGTTGAGGAATTTGTGAGGAATATCCACTGCCATGAATTGATGAACTTGGGGCCATGCTTCACGAGTTCCTCAAATTGCTGAGTTAGGTTTAAAGTTTCAGCATCCCTTAGGGGCGCAAGGCATTGTGCCCTTACAAGGTGTACTAGACTGCAAGGCATCTGGAGCAACCATGACGCAACGAACTTCAGCGACGATTGACGGCAACGAAGCAGTAGTGCGGGTGGTCTACCCTCTCAATGAAGTCGTGGCCATTTATCCCATCACGCCGTCTACGCCAATGGCAGAATGGGCCGACACCTGGACCGCCGAGGGAAAACCCAATCTCTGGGGTACCATTCCCCACGTCATAGAAATGCAGGATGAAGGCGGGGTGGCAGGCGCAATCCACGGCGCGTTGCAGACGGGAGCGCTGACCACTACCTTTACGGCGTCTCAGGGTTTACTGTTGATGATCCCCAATATGTACAAGATTGCCGGGGAGCTGACGCCTACAGTGTTTCATATTGCCGCGCGATCGCTCTCCACCCAAGCCCTTTCGATCTTTGGCGACCATAGTGACGTGATGCAAACGCGAGCGACGGGATTTGCTCAGTTGTGTTCGGCCTCGGTGCAAGAAGCCCATGATTTTGCTCTGATTGCTCAGGCGGCAACCCTGGAGTCGAGGATTCCGTTTCTCCACTTTTTTGACGGGTTCCGAACTTCCCATGAAGTCTCCATGATCGAGCTGTTGCAAGAAGCAGATCTGCGATCGCTCATCCATGAAGACCTCATCCGCGCCCATCGCGCCCGTGCCCTCTCTCCTGATAGCCCAGTGCTGCGCGGTACGGCTCAAAATCCCGATGTGTATTTCCAAGCGCGGGAAACAGTGAATCCTTACTACGCCGCTTGTCCAGAGATTGTCCAAACCGTCATGGAGCGGTTTGCGAAACAATTAGGACGCCCCTATCACTTATTTGACTACCACGGTGCAACCGATGCAGAGCGAGTGGTCGTGGTGATGGGGTCTGGTTGCGAGGCGGTGCATGAAACGGTCGATTACCTAAATGCCCACGGCGAGAAAGTGGGCGTAGTGAAAGTACGGCTGTACCGTCCCTTTGATGGACCAAGGTTTGTGACCGAATTGCCTGCGTCCGTAAAGGCGATCGCCGTCCTCGACCGCACCAAAGAACCCGGTAGTGCCGGGGAACCGCTGTATTTGGATGTGGTGACTGCGCTGTATGAAGCGCTAGCTGAGGGTCGTTTGCCGACGATACCCAAAACAATTGGCGGTCGGTATGGATTGTCTTCTAAGGAATTCACCCCTGCCATGATTAAAAGAATCTTCGACCATTTGACTGAAAACGAACCGAAGCGACATTTCACCATCGGCATCCAGGACGATGTGTCTCAGACCAGCCTCGACTACGATCCCGCGTTTTCCATTGAGCCAGATACCGTAACCCGTGCCATTTTTTACGGACTGGGTTCAGACGGTACCGTTGGAGCCAATAAGAACTCCATCAAAATCATTGGCGAGGAAACCCACGCCTTTGCCCAGGGCTATTTTGTCTACGACTCTAAAAAATCCGGTTCTGTCACCATTTCTCACTTGCGCTTTGGGCCTCAGCCGATCCGCTCCACCTATCTCATCAGCGCCGCGAACTTTATTGCTTGCCATCAACCCACCTTCCTGGAGCGCCTGGATATACTTCAACCGCTCGTATCCGGCGGCACGTTTTTGCTGAATACCCCTTATCCTCCAGATGCGGTTTGGGCACATTTTCCCAAAATTGTGCAAGAGCAGCTCATCGAGAAACATGCGAAGTTCTTTGCGATCAATGCCCACGAGGTAGCCCGTGAGAGCGGGATGGGCGGTCGCATTAATACCGTGATGCAGGTTTGCTTTTTTGCGGTGTCGGGGATTTTGCCGAGGGAAACGGCGATCGCCCAAATTAAGCGCTCCATCGAGAAAACCTACGGCAAGAAGGGAGATGAGGTTGTTCAAATGAACCTGAGGGCGGTGGATCAGACCCTCGCAAACCTGTACGAACTTCCTATTCCAGAGCAAGTGGATAGCGCCGTCTCGTTACGTCCCCCCGTCCCTGAAACTGCACCTGCGTTTGTGCGGGACGTGCTCGGAAGTATGATTGCGGGATGTGGCGACCAGATTCCGGTCAGCGCTTTACCCGTTGATGGCACTTATCCGACAGGCACCGCCAAGTGGGAAAAACGCAACGTTGCCCAAGAAATCCCCGTGTGGGACCCAGAGGTTTGTATCCAGTGCGGGAAATGCGTGATGGTCTGCCCCCATAGCGTGATTCGGAGTCAGGTCTATGAGTCCAACCAGCTTGAAACGGCTCCTGCTACTTTCAGAAGCACCGATGCGCGAGAGCACGATTGGCACGGTCAAAAATTTACGATCCAGGTTGCGCCTGAGGACTGTACCGGATGCGGGATCTGCGTCGATGTGTGTCCGGCCAAGAATAAGTCTCAGCCACGCTTTAAGGCCATCAACATGCAGCCCCAAGCGCCCTTGCGAGAATCAGAGCGCCAAAACTGGGACTTTTTCCTCAAGCTTCCCCATCCTGATCGGCGGCAGTTGAAGCTAACGCATATCAATCAACAGCAAATGCAGAAGCCGCTGTTTGAGTTTTCTGGAGCCTGCGGGGGCTGTGGGGAAACGCCCTACCTGAAATTGCTGAGTCAATTGTTTGGCGATCGCGCCCTCATTGCCAATGCGACGGGATGTTCCTCTATTTATGGCGGTAGCTTACCCACCACGCCTTGGTCGCAAAATGCCGAGGGACGCGGGCCTGCCTGGTCTAACTCGCTGTTTGAAGACAATGCCGAGTTTGGTCTGGGGTTTAGAATTTCTATCGATAAGCAAAGGGAGTTTGCAGCGGAATTGCTTCAGCAACTCTCCCCAGTAGTAGGCGATGAACTTGCTGTGAGCATCCTAAATGCTATCCAAACCGATGAATACGATATTTTTGACCAGCGTGATCGCATTGCTCAACTCAAGCAACGGTTAGCCGAATGCATGGGTGACGTAGGCGCGGGTTTAGCCGATACAGCCCAGACGGAGTTAGATACCTCCCAGACAAAAACCGCCCCCACCGATGGGCAACAGATGCGATCGCAACTTCAAAATCTCCAATCCCTTGCCGATTTCCTCGTCAAAAAAAGCGTGTGGATTGTGGGCGGTGATGGCTGGGCCTATGACATTGGGTTTGGCGGACTCGACCATGTCTTAGCAAGCGGTCGCAATGTCAACGTATTGGTACTAGATACGGAAGTCTATTCCAACACGGGCGGGCAAATGTCCAAAGCAACGCCCCGTGGCGCAGTCGCTAAATTTGCGGCGGGGGGTAAACCTGCGGGCAAGAAAGACCTCGGTCTGATCGCCATGACCTACGGCAATGTCTACGTTGCCAGCGTCGCGATGGGCGCAAGGGACGAACACACCCTCAAAGCCTTTCTGGAAGCAGAAGCCTACGAAGGCCCCTCGCTGATTATTGCCTACAGTCACTGCATCGCCCACGGCATCAACATGAGCACCGCCATGCAGAACCAAAAGGCAGCGGTCGATTCTGGACGGTGGCTGCTCTACCGCTATCATCCAGATCGCATCCAGCAGGGCGAAAACCCACTGCAACTCGACTCGCGATCGCCCAAGATTCCCATCGAGCAATCCATGTATCTCGAAAATCGCTTCAAAATGCTGACCAAAAGCGAACCCGCTGTTGCAAAACGGCTCCTCGCCGAGGCCCAACACGCGGCGGAAGATCGCTGGCACCTCTACCAATACCTAGCGGCAAGACCGATGGAGGCACAATGACAGACTTAAGTACGACCTATATGGGATTAAAATTGCGATCGCCCCTCGTCCCCTCTGCGTCGCCGCTGTCTGAGGATATCGACAACATCAAGCGGATGGAAGATGCGGGGGCTGCTGCTGTGGTCATGCACTCGCTATTTGAAGAACAACTGCGTCACGAACGCCACGAACTCCACTATCATCTGACCTACGGCACGGAAAGCTTTGCCGAAGCGCTCACCTACTTCCCAGAACCCGCTCAGATTCGGATTGGGCCGGAAACCTACCTGGAGCATATTCAGAAGGTGAAACAGCAGGTGAATATTCCTATCATCGCCAGCCTCAACGGGTCGTCGATTGGGGGTTGGACGAGCTATGCCCAGCAAATCGAGCAAGCTGGAGCCGACGCCCTGGAACTGAATATCTACTATATCCCCACGGATCTGAATTTAACCGGAGCCAGAATTGAGCAAACCTATCTAGATATTTTCAAAAGTATTAAAGGGATCGTCCGTTTCCCCGTTGCGATTAAACTCAGCCCCTTTTTCACTAACCTCGCAAATCTAGCGAAACAGTTAGATGATGCCGGAGCCGATGCGTTGGTGCTATTCAATCGGTTCTACCAGCCAGACATCAACCTCAAAACTCTAGAAATAGAGCCAAATGTCCTGCTGAGCACCCCTCAATCCATGCGGCTCCCCATGCGCTGGATTGCCATCCTGTTTGGTCGGCTTCGAGCCAATCTTGCGGCTACAAGCGGGATTCATCGCGGGCAGGATGTCTTGAAGATGCTGATGGCGGGGGCGGATGTAACCATGCTCTGTTCCGTACTACTGCGGCACAACATCGACCAAATCCGCGAGATCGAGCAAGAGATGCGTGAATGGATGGAGGAGCATGAGTACGAGTCGGTACAGCAAATGAAAGGTAGCATGAGCCAACTCCATTGCCCAAACCCCAGCGAGTTTGAACGGGTGCAGTACGTGCGATCGCTCCAAACCCTTCAGCCCGATTCTTTCTCTCAAACCCCTTACACCCTATGACACACCCAAAGCGAGTCGGCATCCTAACCAGCGGCGGCGACTGCCCCGGACTCAACGCCGTCATCCGAGCCGTGGTGAGCCACGCTACCCTTACCTATGGCTGGGAATTACTGGGTATCCCCTACGCGACGAAGGGCTTGCTAGAGCGCAAGACGATGCCCCTTAGCGTCCATAGTCTAGACCTGAGGGGCATCGATCCGCTACTGAATATGGGCGGCACGATTCTTGGCACCATTAACCACGGGGATACGCTGGCCCACGTTGATGAGATTTTAGCTAGCTATGAAGCGATCGCCCTGGATGCCCTGATTGCGATTGGTGGCGATGGCAGTCTCGCCATTCTCTACGAACTTGCAAAACGGGGGAATTGGCAACTGGTCGCTATTCCCAAAACCATCGACAACGATGTGGCGCTCACCGAACGGGTGATTGGGTTCGATACGGCGATCAATACCGTGACGGATGCCCTCAATCGCCTGACGTTTACGGCAGCGAGTCACGATCGCGTCATGGTGGTGGAAGTTATGGGTCGCAAGGTGGGTCATTTGGCGCTTCAGTCTGGGATTGCGGGTGGTGCCGATGTGATTTTGATTCCCGAAATTCCCTACTCGATCCAAGGTGTATGTCAGCATATTGCGGAACTGCGCGATCGCTGGGGACGGAAGTTTGCCATTGTGGTAGTGGCGGAGGGAGCAAATCACGCGCGGGATTCGCTGAGCGAAACAGCGGTTCGGGGTTCTGCGTGTGGGATTGGGCAGTATGTAGGGCTTGCTGAAAAAGTCCATTCACGGCTCAATTGGCAACGCGATCGCCAATTGAGCCATCGTCTGAACAGAATCCATCGTGATGGTCATAAAAGGGATTGATTCTCTAACCGCTGATTGGGAGTCTTGATAGCGTTCCCTCCAGCGATAAATGGCTTGTCGTCCCAGAGCATAGAACCCAAAAAACAGACATAAAAGCTGAGCGAGCCAGCGCTCCAGATTAAGGACAAGAAAAGTGATTGCAATGGCGCTCTGTGCCGTATCCGCCAACTTCGCC
>JANLSD010000122.1:0-2555 GCA_031362245.1 Acaryochloridaceae cyanobacterium OTE_25_metabat_464
TTTCTCGATGCGATCGAAAAGGGAGAGTATGAACAACTCCCTGAACCCCTCTACATCCGAGGCTTTATTCGCCGCTTTGCCGAGGCAATGGGCATTGATGGGATTTCGATCTCTGAATCCTTTCCCTTAGGGAATGCGCAGTTTGGATCTGGCAATGCTAAGTTTGCTGCTGGTAATACGCCGCTGCGTCCGTGGCATTTGTATGTACTGTACCTGGCAGCGGTGCTTGGGGCCGTGGCTCTGCTCTATGCTTTATTTAAGCCCTCAGAATCCCCTTCGGGGAATGCAGGTAGCAACCGTCCTTCGGCTGTCGCACCCACGTCTACTTCTCCCCAAAAGGCTGTTGCCCCCGTCGTAGCCAAGCCAAAGCCAAAGGCCGCTCCGGTTGAGGCTAAACTCAGCCTCAAGGCAGATTCTTACTTGACTGTTCAGGTAGACAATCAGCCGAACTATGAAGGCATCCTTAAGGCTGGGCAAACCAAAACCTTTACCGCCAAGCAATCCATTCAAATGTCTGCTGGCAATGCAGGCGGTGTAATGCTGGGGGTCAATGGTCAGGCGGCAAAACTCATGGGCAAACCTGGCGAGGTCAAAGACATCACCCTAACCCCCACCAGTAAATAAGTTATCCCGTAGGGGCGTACCTACGTGTACGCTCCTCTTCGAGAGTTTTCGCCTTTCAGAGATGTTTGTGGGATTCTTAACGTCTCGCTTCAGAGCCTGAGCGCATGATGCCCACCGGAAGCGTTTGATCGCTCTGGGTGGCAATGGTGGTGCCATCACGACTCACCGCCACAAGGTCCGTTTTTTGCTCCCCTAAAATCGCAGTCCGAAACAAAATCTGATCTGGATTGCGAGCGCTCCAGCCGAGCAAAACAGCAGTGTCATAATTCTGCGGCGTGGGCGTAATCGTTCTGACCATTTGGGTCTTGCGGTTCCACACTAGGGCATAGTCCGAAGACACATCTGAACCCAACACGGCTTCAAATTGTCGGGTGAGGAGTTGCTGACCGTCTTTAGACCAAGTGGCGGGCGTCAGAATGCTGAGGGTCCCAATGGGCTGGGCGGTTGTTTCCTTGACGCTGTCATTCCCCAAATGCAGGGTGGAAGGAATGCTTTGTAGCACCTTGCATTTGGCATTGGTAATAATCAGACGACTGGAAACGGAACTCTGCGTCACTTCTGGACTAAGCTGAGCGTTGATTTCTGAATGGGCTAGCCGTTGCCCGTCAGGAGAAGCAAGGGTGGCACTTCTGTACCGCAGGGTTAAAATTTTGCCGGACTGGGTGGCCTGGGTTTGTTTCTGCCAAATCACGTCCCACGGAACAGGGTAGGCACTGTTGAGAGGGTCTTGGGTTTGGGCTACCTGAGTAGACTGGATGGTCTCTGTCAAGTAGGTTGGAGATGCCGTTTGAATCAGCGATAGGGGTGTCTCGGTAGACGGCGATCGCGTTGGGAACTGCGCTAGTCCTGGAAGTCCAGTTGAGAGAAGGATAAAAGCCGCTAAAAATCCACACACCAATTTGGGGGAGTACCCCCGTCGAAGCAGCATAGCGCAAGGCGAAATCATGGTGAAGTCTCAAATGAGGTGTCGCGCTTGGGAGACCTTATTGAAGGGGCCAACACGCTCTATATCCGGTATAGCAATCCTGAAGGGGAAATGCAATGGTTAAAGACGTTCGTTTACGAGATTTAATTAAGTGGGAAAAATCTGTCATAAATCGATGACGAACTAAGCTGCGGGTCAGGCCGGATATCCCCCCAATTTTAGGTCGTTTTTATCGGTTCTCTGGGGCTGAGGATTTTGAGGGGGCATCCTAAGATAAAGAAGTCATGGGTAAACTTGCAACTTTTCAATTTTCCCCATCGTCACAATAGCTACAGTATTTTCTAAGTTCTTTAATTCACTTTACATCCTCAATACCCCCTAACCCCTATGTTCAGTCGTCTTTCTCAATGGGTAGCCGTTGGCCTCTTGGTCTCTGGCACGGCGGCAGGTTTGATTTCTCCGGCTTTGGCTGAACTAGAACAGGGAACGACGCTAGTTCTGGCTCCTCCAGCTCAAAATGTGGATGTGCGGGGGTATGTGAAGGGTGCAGTGGCGCTCTTTAAGACGGTGGGCGATCGCGATGTTAATCAAAAACGCTGTATGGGCTACGGCTCTTTGACGCCAGACCATACGCTTCAGGTGCAGCAAAGTGCGTCTCAGGTGACGCTTCAGGTTAAGACCAAGCAGCAGGATACGACGCTGGTGGTGGAAGGGCCAGATAATCGCATTTACTGCTCTGATGATTCTGCCCAGGGTGGGAAAGATGCGGGTCTGGTCATGACCAATGTGAAGGCTGGAGAGTACAAGGTTTGGATTGGTGCGTTTGAACCTGGGGCTGGGTTTCGATATACCTTGAATGTGCAGTCTCAGCCTTAGGGTCAGGGCATTTTGGAGAAATGACCGACGGTGACGGTAGGGGCGCAAGGCCTTGCGCCCCTACGTGGGCTTTGCCGAAGGGGTAGGGCTTGCCGAAGGAGTTGGCTTAGGCGAACTAGCCTTGACTTGC